>CAZHWG010000027.1:0-11987 GCA_964535925.1 uncultured Sphingorhabdus sp. | reverse complement strand
CCTTGGAAAAATAGTCGAAGGCGCGATCATATTCGCGGTTTTGATGATACCAGCTGCCGAGCGTGCTCCAGATCGCGGCGCGTTCGATCGGCGGTTCGCGGTCCATCCGGGTTTCAACGTCGAGCATCGTTTCCGCATCGGCCCGCTCGATCCGGTCGGTCGAGGCGAGAACGAGCCACAGGCGACCCGCTTGCGGTGCAGCGCGCGTCCCGCGACCGACTTCGTAACGCGCCTTGTCAAAATCGCCGCGGTTCACGGCAAGCGTCGCCTTGAGATACGCATTGGCGAGAATATTGGGGTGATCTTCGGGGATCGCCGCGATCGACGCCTCGGCTTCGTGCATCCGCCCGTTCTGCGATGCGACCACGGCCTTTTGATACAGAACTTCGGGTTCGGGTGCGCCGTCCCTCGCCAACTCGTCGACGGCCTTCAGCGCGAGATCGACCTCACCATTTTCCTGCAACAGGTCGGCGACATCGATCCAGCTGCGGCCGATCCTGGCCTCGCTGCGCATCATCGTCTCGGCGCCCCGGGCGATGCCCTTGCGGTCTCCGTCCCGCTGCGCATCCTTGAAGCGTTCGATCGCCGTTGACGCCGACACCGGAGGTTCAGCGACCTCACCATCATAGCTCTCGATGAAGGGCCGCATGAATTTCGCATAGGGTGCGGCCGAGCCGATACCCTTGAGGTTGATCGGCTCGCGGACCTGCGCAACGCTGGCCGTCGAAACGCTGCGCTCGGTCAGGTGCGCGGCGAGTTGGGCCGGTTCGAGAGCGAGACCGCAATGTTCGACGATGCGACGGATCTGCGCTTCGGGTTGGCTGACCAGCTCGGCATAATCGACGACGAGGATGCGGTCGCCCAACAGCCCGCGCCAATGATCGAACAAGCCGTCCTCGATGCGAAAATGCCCGGCGATATCGGTCAGCGACCAGCTCCAGTCGGCCCCCATCAGGAACCAGGTGCGATACGCCGACCACGCGCAATCGACCGGGTCGCGCCGAATCCATATGATCGGCGCATCGGCAAACACCGCCGCGACCAGGCCAAGATACCGGCTCGTGTTCATCGTCTTGTCGACGATGCGGCCTGTCCCCGGATAGCGCTGATCGAGCAAGCGGTCGTAGGTGGCGCGGATGTCCTGCGCGCTGCCGCCGCGATCGATATAGGCCGCGAAGGCGTCGTGGTCCTTGCCGCCGAGATCCTGCTCGAGCAGGCGAAACAGGCCCAGTTCCTCACCGTCGGCCACGGTGCTGTGGCTGGCCAGAATCTGTTCGACCAGCGTCGTTCCGGACCGTGGCAGACCCGTCACGAATATCGGTCGCGGCGGTTCGGCCGGCTGTAGCGAAGACGCGATCTTGTCGATTGCCTCGCGATCCCAGCCGCGACGCGCATCCTCGCTCTCGGCCTGATCCTTGTGCTGATCGTAGGGCCGAACCTTTTGCATCAGGCCGGCGCCCTCGGCGAACGCGGCGTAGGCGTCATCGTGCCGGCCCTTCTGCTCACAGGCCCTGCCCGAGGCTTATAGAAAGGTGGCGCGTTCGGAGTCGGGCGCCTGCCCGATCGCGACGCGCGCGCGCATGATCGCATCGATGTCGCTGTCGTCCATGGACCCGAGCATCGCGAGCGCGAGCCATGCCTGGCCCGATTGAGGATTGAGCGCCACGGCACGGCGCAAATGGACGCGCGCCGCCTCCAGATCGCCGAGATTCATCGCCAGCGTTCCGCGCAGATACGCGTTGCCGACCCGATCGGGTACGGTGTCGGGAATCGTGTCGAGAACCGCGGCCGCCTCTTTCAACGATGCCGTTTGCGCCAGGATCGCCGCGACCTCGAAACCGACCGCGTCATCATGCCCCGACTGCTCGTACCAGAGATTGGCCGCGCGTCGGGCCTGCGCGATCTCGCCATTGTGTTGCAGGACGGTCGCGATCGCCTTCCATTGCCGTCCCATCGCCGCGCGACCGTCGATCAGACGGGCGCAGGCGGTGTTCACGCCAATGCGGTCATTGCGTCGCATGGCTGCCTGCAAGTCGGCGACTGCGGCGAGCGCCTTATCCTTGTCCATAAGCCAGAATTATCCCGTGTTTTCGCTTGATCGGCCAGCATTGCGATAGCGCCGGACAAAAAGAAAGGGGGCCGAAGCCCCCTTTCCCGTAACCGTTGGTAATGGTCGTGCTTACTTGCCGGAACCGCCGAAGCGCATTGCCAGGGTAAAGCGGACCGAACGCGGCGCCTGGTAACCCGTGACCCGGCCGTAATCGGGGTTCGAGTTCTGCGTGTAGTCGAAGTTGAAGTCGCCGAACTCGTTGCGATCGGTGACGTTGCTCGAATTGAACACGTTGAACACATCGACGCGGAACGACGAGTCGCCGAACGCGCTTCCGATGTTGCCCAGCTTGAAGGCGACACCGAGATCGAGGCGCTTGGTCCAATCGCTCTTCATCGCCGTGCCACGCGGAACGAGGTACGAAGTGGTCCCGCCCGAGTTGGTGAAGGGCGTTCCGCCGGCACTATCCTGCGTGCAATAGTACGACGCTGCGCCGTAGGCTGCGGCAAAGTTGCTCGAGTCATAGTAGTTGCCGATGCACGAGAACTTCCGCGGCGATTCGACGAGCACGTTCACGCCGATATCCATCCAATCGACCGGCTGGACGTGACCGTAGAACTTGAACGCGTGCTTGCGACCGTTGGCAAGATCGCCATAGGCGCCGTCGAGGAAGCCCGGCTGATCGAAGTCCTGCGTCAGGCCGGCGTCGGACTGGTTGTTGTCCGACTTCACCGCGCCTTCGAAGTTACCGCGAAGATCGGTGTAGGTGTACGACGCATTGAAGCCGTAGAGGCCGTTGAACGCCTTATCGACGGTGAACTGGATCGCATCGTACTTACGTACGGCTTCGGGATAACCCAAATCCGCCGCCTTCAGCGTCACAACGTCGCACTGACCGGCAACGGTGCAATCGCCATCGAGACGGACGGTGATGTCCGAACCCGGGTTGGCCAACACATACTGGTGGAAGCCGGTGAATTCCGCGTCGCAGCCTGCAACGCCGTTGTCGGCGCAATATGCCAGCACACCGGCGTCGATCGCGACATCTTCCAGCGTCTCACCGAGACGACGGTTGATGTAGTCGAGGCCGAACGTCCAGTCGCCGAGGCGCTGCGAAACACCAATCAGGAACTCATCGGTGTAGCTGGGTGCCAGATTGGCCGACACCAGCGTATCCGTCGGACCCGCGGTGCCGTCAGCATAGACCGCCAGGCAGGTCTCGCCCGCATTGGGTGCCGCACAGGTCAGGCCGCCCGAACGGATGGCGCCAACTGCCGGATCGCCCGTCGAGTTGAACGTGAGACCGTCGGGGATGCCATCGTCATTGAGATCGACGTTGCCGTTCACACCTGCAGGATAAAGGAAATCCTGGAGATAGTAGGTTTCGGCACCGGCGAGACGAATGTTGGTGTTCGTCGCGATCGGCAAGAAGTAGCGGCCCCAAAATGCGTTGATCTTGGTGCGCTGGTCGCCGAACACATCAACCGAAGCGCCGATACGAGGAGCCCAGTTGTCGCCGCTGTCGTAGTATTTCTCGCCGGAGACACTGTAGTTCTTGAAGCGATCGTTGCGAACGCCCAGCTGAACGTTGAGGCGATTGCCGAGCAACGACCAGCTGTCCTGGAGATAGATGGCACGCTGGTTGGTCTCGAACTGACCGCTATTCTGGTAGTAGTAACGCAGGATACGGTTCGAACGAATGTCGTAGCGATAGCCGCTGCCGTTGTAGCTCGTGTTTTCACCAGCCGACAGCTCTTCGTAATCGAAGCCTGCGCGGAAGTGATGTTCGCCGAGCAGATTGACGTAGAGATCGGCATCGGCGCGATAGATCTTGCGATCGTTGATGTCTTCGAAAGCACCAGCGGTGGTGCCACCGGCAACGCGCGTTCCGCCGATCCGGCTCACGATATAGGCCAGGTTCGGGCTGGCTACCGAAACGCCCTTGTCGTGGTTCTCGCCATAGGCTGCCGACAGGGTCAGCCAGTCGGTGAACTGGCCGGTGTAGGTGACGATGAAGTTATCGCCGCCAAAGCTGTTCTTGATCGCACCTTGCGACCCGGTGAAGCTGTCGGTCGCCGCATCATAAGCCGTGTAGCGCGAAATCTGCGTCTGCTTGTCGCGGAAATACGTACCTTCGATGCGATGGCCATCGGCGATGACGGCATCGATCTTGGCACCGAAGAACGGCGAATTCGACGACGTGCTGGTCCGGCGCCCGGCCGAAGCGCTCGTGCCTTCGGTCTTGAAGAAGCGGGGGCTGTAAAGCGTGTAGAAGAACAGGCGATCCTTGATCAGCGGACCGGCGAGGTAGAAGTTCGCATTGACCGATTCCGAATAATCGTCCTCGTTCAAGTTGCCGATCTTATCGCCGGTCGTCGTCGGATCGCCATCGGCGTCGACGAAGGTGTTCGGCGAATCGGAGCGCAGGGCGTCGGGGGCGTATACGACGACCGCGCCAGCTTCGAATTCGTTCGAACCGGACTTGGTCACGGCCGAGGTGACGCCGCCGAGGGCGCGACCATATTCAGCCTGGTAACCGCCGGTCTTGACGTCGATCGTGCGATAGAACTCGAACGGGATGATCGAGCTGCCGAGGAACGTACGGAAATCCGTGATGTTCAGGCCGTTCACATAATAGGCGTTCTCGGCAACGGTTGCGCCGCCGATCGAGGCGAGGTTGCCGAAGCCGGCATCGCCCGAGGTGGTGCCGGGTGCGAGCAGAATGAGCGACGTCTGGTCGCGGCCCACTGGGACCGTCTCGATCAGGTCCTGGACGTCGATGAGGGCGCCGGTCTGCGTCGAAACGAAATCGTCGACCTTTACGCGGGTGCCGGTAACGACGATGCCGCCGCTGTCGGCCTGCTCGACCGACTGAACGCCCGTGACATAGCGGAAGGTGTTGGTCGAACCAGCGACGACCGATGCGCCGCGATCTTCGACGACGGTGGCGCCGCCAGACTCGATGATGACCGTGTAGGTGCCGGTCGGCAGGGCGGTGACGCGGAACGTACCGTTGGCGTCTGTCGTCGCCGTGTTGGTGAAGCCCTGCGAATTGGATTTGACCGTGACGGTCGCGCCCGAGACAGGCGTGCCCGATTCGTCGACGACGGTGCCGACGAGGTTACCGCGAGTATAATCCTGCGCCATCGCAGGCGTGGCAACTGCGGTCGTCGCGACGATGCCCGCGCCGAGCAGTGACAGGGCCTGGAGGGCGGAGCCCGCCTTGAAGATACCCTTGCGGTTGGTGACGAGTTTCATAGTTATCCCCTTGCTGAAAACTTTTGTGTTGTCCGGATGACGGCTGACGCGCCGAATCCATTTGATTACGGAGGGATGCCTGCCCATCTTATCCAGCGCGGTAAATGGTCAGGGGGCGATTAACGGGAATTTGTCCCGGGGCTGTCACAAATATATCACGGCGGGAGGGCCACCGTGTCCGGCGCGCAGCAGCATCGGAATCAACGCTGGGCGTCGTCCTCCGCCCTCAGCCAGCCGGCGATCGAATAGCGCCGATAGGGAGAGGCGCGCGTCACCTCGGTCACGCTGTGCGATTGCGGCACGCGAAACAGCGTGACGACATTCATCGCCGGCGGATAGGCCCGCATGACGTCGCGATGTTCGTCATGGAACAGCAGCAGCCCGCCCCATTCGGGCCGCCAGGTCGGCGTCAGGCCGATGACATAGGCCGCATGCCGGTTCTTGCCCGCGATCAGGTCGTCATGACCGGTCAGGAAATCGCCCGGAGAGTAAGCCGTCGCCTGGGCATCGGCGAAATCGATTTCTTTAACGCCGGTGACCGTTCGGAAGAAATCGCGTATCGGCCCGCTCGAAAACGACAGCGCCAGGCGTGACAGCACATCGTCCTGCGCCTCGCGTTCGGCGCGATCGTCGGGAATGCGGATCGTTTCATAGCGAAACTGGAAATCGTAGCGCGCCCGCGCATAGACCGCCTCGTCGAGTTGCGCGCGCGTTTCCGGTGGAAAGGCCTGCATCGTTTGGCGGTCGATATCGTGCACGCCTTCGGCCGACGTGATCGACCTTTTCCAGTCGTCGCGCGCGCGCAGGTGATCGTACAGGTCGTCGGCGACGGCGGGATCGAGAAAGTCGGCGAGGCGGAGCACGCCGGTCCGTTCATATTCCTCCGCCAGAACGCTCGGATCGGCCCCCTGCCACGACCATTCGGTTTCGGTCTCTTTGCGCTGCATGGTTGCGATCCGGTCTCTTTCTGCCTTAGGCCCTGCTAAGCGAATTTCACTGTCCGGGAAAGGACCGAGGTGCCCCGCGAACTTTTCGCCATCAATCCGAACATCGCGCGCGACGCGCTTTCGGCCGACTATCGCAGCCACGGGCGCGTCCAGGTTCGCGATGTCCTGACCCCCGATACGGCGAGCGAAGTCCAGGCGCTGCTCGCCAAGGGGACGGCTTGGGGTCTCGGCTGGCGTGCCGGCGACGCGGACCCGCGCAACGTCCGCGCCGAGGTGCTTGCGCGTCTGTCGCAGGCCGAACGCGAAGCGATGTGGCGCGCCGGTGCGGAAGCGATGGCGGGCGATGGCTATGCGTTCCAGTTCGCCCAATATCCCATGCTCGATGCCTATCTCGGCAAATGGGATGCGGGCGGCGCGCACGATATCCTGCTCGAACACATCAACGCAGAACCGTTCCTTGACCTGGTCCGCGAGATCACCGGCATTCCCGAGCTGATCAAGGCCGATGCCCAGGCCACGCTCTATGCGCCGGGCCATTTTCTCGCGCTCCACAACGACAGCCATGTCGGCGAAGGCTGGCGCGTCGCCTATGTCCTCAACATGTGTGTCGGCGAATGGCGGCCCGACTGGGGCGGCTACCTCAATTTCTACGACGACGACGGCGATGTCGTCGCGGGGTATCGGCCGCGTTTCAACGCGCTCAACCTGTTCGCGGTGCCGCAGAAGCATGCCGTGACCTATGTCCCGCCGTATGCGCCCGTCGCGCGATTTGCGGTCACCGGCTGGTTCCGCGATCGATGACGTCGGACGCGGCCACCGGCGAACCCGGCAATGCGGTCCTGCTCAACAGCCAGGGCGCGGATCTTGCCCGTCGCGGTCAAGCCGAGCAGGCGCTCGCATATTTTCGCCGCGCGGTCGTCGCCGACCCGACGCATGGCGAAGCCGCGATCAACGCCGCGCTGATGTTGTCGCGGCTGGAACGCCACGGCGAAGCGGTCGCCTGGCTGGCGGAGCGGGAGGGTCAGCTCGGAACGCAAGCGCGCTATTGGTCCGCGCGCGCCGCGGCAGAGCGCGACGCCAAGCAGCTTGCTGCCGCGGCGCGGAGCTATGATCGCTGCCTGGCGATCGATCCCGAACATTTACGTGCCCAGCACGGCCGGGCACGGGTCGCCCTCGAACGCGGCGAAGACGATATGGTCGCGCGCTTCCAACGGGCGCTCGCGGGCAATAACGGCGATGCCGAGTTGTGGTTGGGGATCGCCCAGGCGCTCGACTATCAAGGCGATACGCAGCAGGCCGAACAGGTAGCGCAATTGCTGTGCAACCAGGCGCCGCAATGGACCGACGCGCTCGAACTTCTCGCCCAGTTGCGCTGGGCCAGGGGCGATCGCGACGGTTTTACCGATCATTTCGATGCAGCCATCGCGGCGCGCCCCGACGATCCCGCGCTACCCATGACCAGGGCGCGGCTGCTCGCCGGTGTCGATCGCTTTGCCGACGCGGCCGATGTCTCCGCACGCGCCGCCAAGGCCTTTCCCGACGATCCGCAATTCGGCCTGATGACCGCGGTCCATGCCGGGGAAGCCGGCGATGACGATCGCGCCGAGGCCCTGTTCGCGGGCCTGAAGCTCGACAGCCTCGAACGCCGGCTGCACGAGGCACGCCATTGGCTGCGGCGCGAGCAGGCCGACCGGGCCGAGCAGTTGCTCGCTAGCGTTATCGCCGAGGATAGCCAGAATATCGGGGCGTGGGCGTTGCGCGACTTTGCCTGGCGGATGCTCGGCGACGATCGGAAGGCATGGCTGCACGGCCAGGACGGGCTGGTCCGGATGCTCGACCTCGAACTCGACGACGGCGCGACGCACGATCTTGTCGCCGCGCTCAACCGTCTCCACGACGGGGCGGCCATTCCCGTCGGCCAGTCGGTCCGCGAAGGGACGCAGACTCGCGGCGGCCTGCTCGATCGCTACGAGCCGGTCTTTGCGCGCCTGCGGTCCACACTCGAGCAGGCGGTCGAGCGCTATCGCGGGCAGCTTCCGCCGCGCGACGAAACCCATCCGTTGCTCCGGCACCGCGACGCGTCGCTCGCGATCGTCGGGTCATGGTCGATCCGGCTGGCCAAACACGGCTACCATGCCAGCCATATCCATCCGCAAGGCCTGGTCTCTTCGGCCGCCTACCTCGTCGTGCCGGACGCGCCGCAAGACGGCCCGGACCCGCAGGCCGGCTGGCTCGAGCTGGGTCGGCCCCCCGCCGATCTGCGGCTGTCGCTGCCGCCGCTTCTTAGCCTCGAGCCCGGCGTCGGCAAGCTCGCCCTGTTTCCCAGCACGCTGTATCACGGAACGCGCGAGTTCGATCACGGTCACCGGATGACGGTGGCATTCGATGTTGCCCGGAAGAATCCATGAGCGAGAAGAAACCCTCCGCTCCTGCAAAGTATCTCGGTGCGTGGGACGATTTCTGGCGCAACGAAGGCGCCAGTGGCGGTTGCCTGCCGTCCGCCATGGCGCAGGTCGACGAAGCTCAGGCCGCGCTCTGGCAGGCGTTCGCCGAGCGACTCCCGCGGCGGGCGAAGACGCTCGATATCGCCACCGGTGACGGTAGGGTCATGGGGCACATGCTGTCGGCGCGCCCCGACATCAGGCCTCTAGGGGTCGATCTGGCCAGCCATTTGCCTCCACCCCCTAAGGGCTGCAAGGTAAAGCCGGGCGTCGCAATGGAAACACTGCCATTCGCCGATGACCTCTTTGCGGGCGTCACCAGCCAGTTCGGACTCGAATATGGCGATATCGACGCCGCCCTGGCAGAAATGGCCCGGGTACTCGAGAGCGGAGGCAGGCTCGGCTTGCTCGTCCACCGCCAGGATGGGCCGATCCTGGCGCACAACATTGCGCGCCGGACCGGGCTGCTATGGGCGCTCGATGAGAAGGGTTTGATCGCAAAGGCCAGGGCGGGTCTGAGCTTGCGAGCGATGGGCGTGGTCGTACCGCCAGCACTCACGAGCCTGACCGATGAGGCGATCGCACGACACGGCCATGGCTCCGCGGCATGGGAACTATGCGCCGCAGTCGTGCAAACGCTACGCGGCGGCGCTGATATTCCCGTGTCTCATGTGAGCGATACGCTCGCCATATTGGATGCCAAGGCTCACAACGAGATCGGGCGCATCGACGCGCTCGAACAGGCGTGTGCGGCGGTCGCGGACATCGACCGGTTGAAAGATCGGGTCGAGAAGGCGGGCTTTGCCATCGATGGATGCGAGCTCGTCGCTACCAGGAACGATTCGAACGCGTTTGCCAATATCCTGCTGGCGCGGCTGGCTTAATCCGCCCGATCGGCGTTTGCCGACGCTACGGCGTCACGCTCGCATTGGCCTAGCGATCTCCCGGGCAAAGAAAAAGGGCGGCGAACCGGAGTTCGCCGCCCTTTCCTGTTAGTCTCGGTTCAGATCAGAAAACGAGCTTGGCCGATACGAAGTAGTCGCGACCCAGGACGTCGTACGTCGACGGATAGGTGTTGGCCTGTTCCTGGTTGTCGCCGATCGGGAACGGCGACTTGTCGAACAGGTTGTTGACGCCTGCCGCCATGCTGAAGTTGTCGGTGAGGTCGAACGCGAAGCTCAGGTCGAAGAGATTGTACGCAGGCAGACGCTCGACACTGAAGTCGGTCGAGTCATCGTCATCACGTACGCTCGACAGGTGGCGCCAGCGCAGGCTGGTCGTCAGCGGTCCGTCGATCAGCGACAGGCGCGACGTCCACTTGTACTTGGGCGTCGGCTCACCGCAGGCCAGAACGCCGAAGCGACCGGCGCATTCGTTGACCTGGTCAGGCAGTTCCTGAACCGGCGTGAAGTTCGACTTGTCGGTGTAGGTACCGAGGAAGAAGAAGTTCAGGCGCGATTCCTTCTCGCTGGTCATCAGCGAGAACGGGAGGCGCGTGCCGTAATCGAACTGGAGATCGACGCCCTGCACTTCGAGCAGCGAAGTGTTCGCGGCAAGGATCTGTGCGGGGTTGGTATCGTCCAGGATACCCGCCGAGTTACGAGCGGGGATGAAGACCTGGCAATATTGCGAGTTCACATCCTGAACGACGTTGTAGCAGAGGTTCAACGAGTTGTTGAGACCGCCGCCCAGCGTGCCGATCGCACCCTTGACCTTGATGTTGTAGAAATCGACCGAAGCCGAGAATCCGGGCAGGAAGGTCGGACGCAAGACCACACCGGCAGTGTACGAGTCAGAGACTTCTTCCTGCAGGTTGGGGTTGCCGCCGAAAAGACCCTGGATCTGGGTGTTCAGCTGGAGACCGGGGTTGCCAACGCTGCCGGCGGGAACGCCGGTCGCGATGCACAATGCACGGATCGTGGCGTCGGTCGCCGCCGAAGGCAGCGCGCACGGATCGACCGCCGCGGGGAAGCCCTGCGACTGGCCGCCGAACAGTTCGCCGACGTTCGGTGCACGAACCGCGCGCTGATACTGTGCGCGGAAGGTGATATCGCGGACCGGAGCGTATTCGATGCCACCAGCATACGTCCACACACCGCCAACGGCCTCGAGCGAATAGTCGGAGTAGCGCGCGGCGCCCGACAGTTCGAGCTTGTAGAGACCAGGCGTTCGGGCCGCGATCGGAACGCGGACTTCGGCGAAGCCTTCCTTGACCGAGTAGCTGCCCTTCGTCGGCAAGCCGCCGTTGAAGCCGATGACGTCACCCGAAGACAGGGCCGTATCGGGAATGAATTCCGATCCAACCTTGCGATACTCGGTACCGAAGGCGAGGCCGACATCGTCGGCGCCCATGCCGAAGTTGAACAGCGTGCCCGAAATCGACGCGTTGGCGACCTGAAGGATCGACACGTCGCCGTTCTGGGCGAGGATCGAGATCTGGTCGACTGACGCCGGGCTCAAGGTATCGGGTCCGAAGATGTTGATCGCCGGAGCCGAGCCGTCGAGGCCGGCCTGGAAGGCCGAACGCGAGACGTTGCCCGACTGTACGTTGGCGTTACGCGTCCGCGCATAGGCATAATATGCATCGTAGTTGAAGGTGTCGGTGATCGGCCCCTTGATGCCCGCGAGAACGCGGAATGCGTTGCGTTCGTCGAGCGAGTTGCGCGAACCCACATCGGTCACCCGGCGCTGAATGAAGAGGTTCAGGAAGCCCGGATCGTTGGCCGCACCTTCGCGCGTGTCGATCGTCTGGAGCTGCGCGAAGTCAGCGGCGTTGAGGAAAGGCTGGATCGTAGCCAGGCTGACCCGGAAGGTTCCCGTGACGGGCGTTGCAGCCAGTTCGTTGGGGACGCGGTTGTTGACGAAGGTCGCCTCGATATAGGGGGTGTGACCACCGCCGATATCATAATCGGCATAGCCGCCCATCAGGTAGCGCTCTTGCGGAACCTGCAGATAGTTGGCGGGACCATAGTTGTAGAGGTCGCCAGCGCGCGGACGGAAGTTGCCCGGAGTGTCGAACACGACCGCGCCGCCGCCAGCGGCGAAGTCGGTGCCGGCAATGCGTGCTGCGTTGGCAGCGCCGCCTTGGAGGTAACGCAACACGCCCTCGGGCAACGTCGACGAACCGCCGGCGATGAAACCGCCCGAGCCGTCGTCACCGAGCACACTGTTCGAGAATTCGCGGCCGCCCTGGAAGATTTCCGCGCGCTTGTAATATTCGGCGAATACCGTGGCGTGGCCCTGGCCACCGCCGAGATCGGCACCCATTGCGATATATGCGTTGTAGCGAGC
>CAZHWG010000026.1:0-12120 GCA_964535925.1 uncultured Sphingorhabdus sp. | reverse complement strand
GCGAATCCGCTTCATGCATCACCGGCAAATCAGTTGCTGCATCTCGCGAAATCGAGATGTATCCCATTGAAGAAACGAGAAAACATTCGGCAGCACCGCTGCGTACGGTGTGCGCGAAGTTGTTCCCTATTTGGACCGTTGCGATCGACCACTTCCCCCGTCCATTCCGGACGGCAAAAGCCTTGGTTTCACGTGGATTTCTTAGCCTGTCCGGCGCTTGATGGATAGTATCTTGGCAGGGCGCAATGCCCGGAGAATTGCGTTCTGGTAACAGATAGCCATCCTCAGAAGGCGAATTGGACGCATTAGAAAGGGCGACGTGCAGGGAGCACGAACCCTTTCGATATGGCCTAAGCTTCACCCAAGATCGCACGGGAGAGGTCCGCCAATCCCTTTGCATCTAGGCGCGCAGATAGCGCGTCCTTTCGCAGCAAATCTTCGGACAAGTGAGGATGAAACTTCTCGAATAAAAGGTTCGGTTCATGGGCAAAGAGGTCCACCTCAATGCCACTTGCCAAGGTCGAAAGTGCGTCGATCAAGGGCGGGGCCTCGTCCTTCCCGAATACCTCAAGGAATCCATCGTGCGTCTGAACCGTGTACCCGCTCGCACGAAGAGCGAGCGCAAGGGTCGTGGTTCGAACCGAACCCGTTCTTGTGGCGAGCACGGCAGCGTCATCGCCAAGCTGCGCTATCCGTCCTGGATCAAATTGGAGATGGGCATAACTGCCGCGTGCCTCGTCGAGCAACTGCTGCGCCGTCGCATCAAGATAGATCGGGCGTTGTTGACCTTCCAAAACTTCGAACATGCGCTCAATCACGCGGTCATGGATATTGCCTGGATCACCTCCGAAGATGGGCGGCACACCAGCCTTCGCCGGGGTGACCATGATGATCCGATCCCGGTCAAGAACCTCTTGCACAAGCCATCGCCTACCCGAGAAAATAAGAAGCATTCCGGGAGCGATCATGTTGTCGATGGGTAGAGTGCCAAGTTCCTTTCCGCCTGAAATCAGCCGATACTCTTCGGGCGTCTGGAACACGGCATAGAAGCTGTAATGCTCAACCAGTTTTTCGCCCATGGCACCGAGCAGCAGAAGCCCATCGCGGGCTTGCTCAATGAGCGCGACCTCTGGATGCCCGAGCGCCCGCAACACCTCCAGGAACAGCTGGGTATCGACCTGACGGAAAGGTCCGATCTGGCAGAGTATTCCGTATAGCTGTTGCGCTCGTATTCCGCCTCGTTCGGCAATCACTGACAGGATTTGGTGGACAAGGGTTGAGAGGTGCAGGGCCTCCCGTTGCGGTGGTTCGCACCAGCCTTCCAAAAGCAATTCAATCATCGCGATGGCCCGAACCATGCCAAGGCGAAGGCGGTCCGAAAAATTGCTCGTCGGCGTAAGCTTCGCTTCTACGGCATATTGCCGAAGGATGGCAGGTTTGCCTGGTCGCCGCCCTGAGCGGCCAAGCCTTTGCCTGAGCGAAGCCACGCTGAACGGTGCGCCGATCTGGCCGACACAGGTTACGTCGCCAATGTCGATGCCCAGCTCCAGCGTGGAAGTGCAGATGGCAGTCGTCGGCGCATTGCTATCCTTCAGGCGGCGTTCGACGAAGTCGCGGTGCTCGCGCGATAGGCTGGCATGATGCGGATAAAATTCCTGCGGAAGGTGCTCTTCTTCGCACAGCGTTCGCAACCGGTCCGAGTAAATTTCGACTGCCTGACGCGCACCCGCAAACACAAGATTGTCGCTGCCTCTAAGGTGCTCGAAAAGGTGTCGCGCAATGGTATCCGTTGCCGACGGCCCCTCGTCCTCCTTATCGCCAGCGACGTGGCCGCGGAGTTGAAGCTGCAACTCGGCTGATCCGCCCTCCGCGATGATCTGCTCGACATCGCCGGGATTATCGGGACGGAGATAAGCCTTTGCCAGCTCCATGTCTCCAAGTGTGGCCGACAGCCCAATGCGGCGAACTCGACGCTTTAGTGCTATCTCAAGGCGCGCAAGAAGCGAACGCATCTGAATGCCGCGCTCGCTGTCGAGGACCGAATGCAATTCATCGAGAATGACTGCGCGTGTTGCGCCAAACAGCCTCGGAATCTCCAAACCGCGACGAATGAAGAGGGCTTCAAGAGACTCCGGGGTGATTAGCAGTACGCCCCTTGGTCGCTTCGTGGCTCGCGATTTGACCGATGACGAAACGTCGCCATGCCACGGCGTGATTGGCAGGTCAGTCTCGCGACAAATGTCCTCCAGTCGGCGCGCCTGGTCGGTGATGAGGGCCTTCAGTGGCGCGACATACAGAATGTCGAATCCGGCCTCTTCAGAGGGGCTATCGAGGACCTGGGACAGCAACGGCAGAAATGCGGCCTCGGTCTTGCCTCCGGCAGTGCTGGCGGCGACGATCAGATCGCAATTGCCGTCCATGAGCACATGCGTCGCCCGCGCTTGGATATCGCGCAGGTCTTTCCAGCCTTGCTGACGAATCCATTTTTGGAGCGGTCGGGCCAGCTTGTCGAACGCTGTGCTCACAGTCGGAAGCTGGCGAGCTCGTCACTCTCGGGCACAGCGCCAACGCTCTCATCGACGTCGCTCATATCGTCACCAGAATCTTCGGCAACGTCCAGCTCTTCGATGAGGTCCGACCATTCGACACCCGGGTTTTGTTCGAGCACTGCTAGGAGATTTACAAAGGCGGTGACGGTGTTGCGAGGCGTTCTGAAATAGGCCTCCCCGATTCTGTCCGAGCAGTGCGCCATGAACGCTTCCAACGCGTGGTCTGGTAAGGTCGCATCGTCGTCCTGCATGACGGCGCGAATGTTAGCCAGGAGCACGAACAGGTCTTCGGGTGTGAGGTTGGCCAGTCGAATGACCGGCCCCGAAAGATCGACCAGCCCGTCCCGCGCAAAGGTGTTCTCTGCAAGGCGAGATTGGAGAGCTTCATAGCTGTAGAGGCCGCGCCGCGTATTCATGAGGAATTCCGGTGTGCCGCCCATGAGGAACCCGAGGTTCTCCGCGCTCCCTTGTAGCACGTCATTCAGGATGCGCAGGATTTGCTCGAAGTTGGCGTTGCGCGCTTGCGATGATGTCAGCTTGTAGAGGTTGACCATCTCGTCAAGGCCGACGAGTAGCCCCTTGTAGCCTGCTTCACACACGAATGCCGACATGAGCTTGAGGTGATCGTATACGCTCGCGTCACTAATGATGGTGCGAACACCGAGAGCCTTACGAGCGTCGGTCTTGGTTGCAAATTCGCCGCGCAGCCATCGGATCGCTGCGGACTTGAGTTCTTCATCGCCGGTTTCGTGTCCCTCCCAATACCGGCGGATCACCTGCGCGAAGTCGAAGCCTCCTGTCAGTTCCTCGAAATGTGCAAGGCGCTGGCGAATAACTTCGTCGGTAGGTTGTTCTTTCGCTTCGGCGTCATGGTGCGCTTGGCTGACAAATCGTTCGACAACATTGGACAATGCACCGCCATCAGGTTTGGTTCGCGTGGCAAGGTTTCGCGCCATTTCCGCATAGAGGCCACGCGCTTGTCCGCCGGTCGCGTGGATGCGTCGATCAGGGGCAAGATCAGCAAACATTACGACCAGGCCCTTCTCGAGGGCCACAAGCCGGATCAGGTTCATAAAGAAGGTCTTGCCGGAACCGTACTCGCCGATGACGAATCGAATTGCTGATCCGCCATCGGCGATCCGGTCCATGTCCTTGACGAGTTCTTCGATCTCACGAGCACGTCCGACCTGGATGTGCCGAAGCCCCAATTTCGGAACAACCCCGGCGCGCAACGCCTGAACGATGGCGTCACGTTCGCGCGGCTTTAGTCTCGACATAAATTAACCCCCCTTCGCCAGCTCGGTCCTCAACGCATTCGCGATGTCCGGCGACACATCATATCCATCATACTCATCGAGCAAGGCTTCATCGAATTTTTGGAACGACCATTCGTTGATTGCCTCCAGCGCACCAGACGGCATCAGACCCTGATTTCCTGCGATCTCGTCAAACTCTTCGTCAGTCCAATGTTCGCGCTGGATTATCTGCTCGACAAGGATCGCGTGTTTGGGATCAAGTCCAGTCAAGGAAGTCGGCAAGGAACTTGCTTGGAGAGACTGGTCGCTCTCGTCTTCGTCGGCAGAGAAAATCTCGCCAAGTACGCTCGAAACGCGCTCGGTGTCATTTCGGATGGCGGCGATACGCGCTGCATCGAGCGAGGCCGCCCGGGCCTTTGGTTCATCGGGGATTTGCTCGCCGGGGGCCCCCGCTTCGGCAGCTTTAACGCGGACAGGGCCGTCAGGAACGTCGCCGGCATGAAGGTCGGCGTACACGAGGCCGGCATCGATCCCTAAAGCCTTGTAGATCTTCTCAATGCAGGCCACTTCCTCTGGTTGAATGACGCTGTCAGCGTGGGCAATTGCGACAACCGCCCCGCGCAAGGCGAGGTGATGTTCTGCATCCGCATCTTTCAACCGGCTCCGCAACCACGACATGTCGGGCGGGACATCGAGATACCATTCGAGATTGGCATGGAGACGCTTTCGCTCCAGCTCTGTCAGACCCGTGGTCGCCTCGATCTTGTCGCGTAGTGCCCTCCGTTCTGCTTCGACGAGCTTGCTATCGGCATGTGCAACGAAGGTCGCCAACGCTAGTTCGAATAATTCCACCCGATAGGCCGGGGAGACATCCTCCAGCCTTTCGACTGTCTCGCCCAGTTCGAAAATAACTACTGGCTCGTCGGCCTTCGGTCCGCGCAGCGAAAATCGCGGATCGGGAGCCATGCCGAAACCCATCCGCGCCAGCGCATCCGCAGCGCCGGCCAATTGCCGCTTGCCAAACCTCTCTGGCATTGCGCCCTCGAGCCGCGAGATCACATCGACCGCCGGAACCAAGCCACCCGCTGCAACTTGCTCGCGCGCCCACTCCCTTAGTTCTTCAAGTTCGTCTGAAGGGAACAAACTCCAAAGCTCGGCGGGAAGCAAAGCCTGAGCTTCAATGGTCCCTCTGCCGTCAGGATTGCGGCCCAGGTACCGGCTGAACTTATCGAGTTCATCCATCGCTTCGTCTGCGATCTTCTGCGCTTTCTGGACTGGTGAACGCAGTTCGGAGACATCAGGAATCTGGGCTTCTCCGCCGCTCTTCGCGCTAAGATTGATAGTGCAGTTGAACTCACTAGAGGCAGCTCGATACGTCATAGTCAGTAGTTTTCGAGGCGTGCGAACTTTTAAGCCGTCGGGATACAGCGCATCAAATTTTAGTTTGAAAAGTGCCCGGAACTCGTCGCCGCAACGCTCGGCAGGCGTGCGAAGGCGGCGTTCAGGATGACATAGCAACCATAGGGACATCCATTCTGCGTCCAAGGCTTCGCCTTCAGAGATCATTCCCCCGAGGGCAAGCTTCAACAGAATGGGCAAATCCCAACTGCGATTATCCAGAATGGCCTGTTTTAGTGTCGGATCAACTGTCGAAAAGCCGCCCATGACCGCTGCGCGGGCAATATTGAGAAATTCGCCGAGATACCTTTGCACGGAGTAGTTGCCGGAAAAGAGAGTTTTGAGACGTTCAACCTCCGCGACAATCTCTTGCTTCTCATCGTCGGCCGGCTGTTCGACTAGAAACCGCCGCTCAATGCCATAGAAGAAAAGGAACAAATATCCGGGATTGATCGTCCCATCCTGACGGCCACCAGCCAGCCAGTCGAGATAGGTCGCCCTGCAAACTGCAGGGATCGTCGAATATCCCGGCCAGTATGACATGCCATCGCCATTTTTGTCGCAGCCGACACGCGCAACGGATAGCGACGGATCGATATAGGCTCGGCAAGTCTCGCGGTAGTACGACGAGCCAATCTGTGGTGGGGTGCCGACATAGACCATGCCGTCAATTGCCCGCCCAGCGATATTGACCGTTTGCCCTTTGGGTACCCAACCTTGGGGCGATCGGGTCGAGCTTACTTCACGGGTGGTCCCTTTTCGATCAGAAGACGTTTCTGGCGCAGAAGGTTGATCGGAGCTGGCCTCGTTTCCGAAAAGCTTCTCACGCAGCTCCTTGATCCGCGACGGACGAGAGACCACCTCCTGCGCGTCCCACTCGCTTGCTGCTGGATTTCGGCCAAGCACTGGCGGGTGATGTTCTTGTGTTTCTGTGTGCCTTTCTGCGGTCCTTCTGCGGGATGCAGCTTCGAGTGCTTCTCGGGCAGCTCTGCCGACGCGAATAAGTTCGGAATTATCCTGCTTTGGTAGATACGGTTGCGAGGACGAGCGCTCAGTCTTCCCGCCGGATGAGGCTTCCTCGGCTCTTGATTTCGATGACCGCGACGCGATTTCCTCAAAGCGATCCGAGTTCTTCGGATCAAAGATCGATGAATCGTCACCGAACAGCTTTCGACGAAGCTCCAGTGTCCTGGATGGCGTGGACGCACTCGGCTCGTTTTCCGGGCTGCGTTCGACGCTAGTTCCTTCGACTCCTGTGATGGCAACTGGAAGGCTGTTGGCCAAGGGCCGCTCGGAGGCAGCATCGTTTTCTAGAGGCCGGACTTGCCATTTGCGTGTCAAATCCCCTCGCTGATCTTCAAGATTATCGCCTGGATTGGTGCGACTTGAGTCAATCCTCGAAGCTCGACGCTTCTCATACCACCATACAAGAAGGCCCGGACCAATGAGGATGAAAAGTCCCTCGAACCAATCAGGCAGGCTGCCTAATACAATTGCCGAAAAGATCGAACAACCGAGAAAGAAGGCAAAATAGAGCCCGGTTATGCGGAGGATTTTCCAGAAAACCGACATATGCACTGCCTGCCATTTTGCACAACTTAGGTCACGCTGATTTTGTGTCCCTCCAGAGCCCTATCGGGCTTTGTGCTAAAGCTCTCCGCTAATCTGGGTCACGCGACCGCACCCAGCCCATTGCGCTGGATGATCGAAAGCAGCCTCAAAGCAGGACCTCCCGGCTTCTTCGCGCCGCGTTCCCAGTCGGACACGAGGTTCTTCGATACGTTGAGATAGCGTGCAAAGACCGGCTGCGAGACGTGCTCGGCCTCGCGAATGGCCTTTATTTCGTCGGGTGAGAGGACCGGCGCGGGCGCAAGGCAGGCCTCGTCGAACTCGCGCATGGTGCGCTTGTCGATGGTCCCAGCGTCATGAAGGCCTTCCATCATCTCATGGACGGCGGCCATCGCCTCGCTCTTGTAGGTCTTTGCCTTAGCCTTACTCATCGTTTCTCACCTCGACCAATCGGCCTGCTTCAACTTCCGTTTCGATCTGGTCCTCGCCCAGCTCCAGCATGATGCTGGCGGCCTTGCGATAGACCTTCAGTTCCGCCGCACTCAGGTTTGCCTTGTCGCTCTTGGCGAAGGCAAACACGAATATGGCCCGTTCGCCTGAACGGAAGATCAGTATCGAGCGATAGCCGCCCGATTTTCCTCCGCCCTCGCGCGCGATGCGCTGCTTGATGAGGCCGCTGCCAAGTTCAGCATCGATCAGGCCAGATTCGGCCCGATTGACGGCATCAGCAAGTGTGGCATCGCTGATCCTTTCCTTTGCCGCAAACTTGGCGAACCAGCGGTTGGCGTAGATGCGAATGCGCGGGTTCTCAGTCATGCAGCAACGGCCCACTATCATACTTAGTGTTATGGTTCAATGAGCGAGCGCCGCTCATGCTTTGCTCGATCAGGTCGCCGACGCGCTGGGCCGCCTCGATCACATGACCGTCGTCCAGGTGGGCATAACGGGTTGTCGTGCGCACATCAGCATGGCCGAGCAGTTTACCGATCATCGGTAGTGTCTCCGAATGCGCGGCGGCATGGCTGGCAAAGCTGTGCCGCAGGTCGTGGATGCGGACGCCGGGAAGGCCTGCTTCATCGCGCAACTTGCTCCACAAGCTGCCGATATCCGTGATTGGACGCTGGGTTGCCGGGTTCCAGAACACATATCGCTGCTTTTCCCGGCGCGGCAGGGCGTGCAGGATAGTCGCGGCAGCTTCCGCCAGCCAGACCGTGCGTGGCCCGGTTTTGCTGTCTGTCAGCAGCAAGCGCCTTCCCCGCACCTCGATCCATTTGAGGCAGGTTATCTCCGATTTGCGACAGCCAGTCAGGACCAGCAGGCTGATCGCCGCGCAATGGAGCGGAAAGGCCTTGCGGTGGCGGTCGAGCACTTCGCCGATCCGCTTGAACTCCTGATCTGACAGGAAGCGCTCGCACTTCCGGCCTTTGTTCTTGCGGATGTAGAGACAGGGGTTCGAGCCTTCGGGCCGCACGCCCCATTCCTCCGCCTTGTTGAACATGGCGCGCAAGATTTCGCCGCAACGATTGGCCGCGCCGGGGCCACCGGTGTTGGTGATCCGGTTGAACCATTCCTGCACATGGCGCTCCTCGATCTCGTCGAGGAACAAGCCTTCGAATGCCCGGTCGAGATATTTCCGCTTGTAGTAGCGATGGGTGTAGAGCGTGGACGGCTTCCACTTGGGCGATACCCGATCCCAGTAGGTCTTGAGGAAATCGCTATAGGACGGAACCTTGCGCAACCGCTTGCGCTCTTCCGCCGGGTTCTCACCCGTCTGCGCACGCAGCAGGACGCGGCGCGCCACATCCATCGCCTGTGCGCGGCTCAGCACCTTGGCGTTGCCGATCGTCACCGTGCGGGTGCGCCCTTCCATGCGTGCCTGGACGATGTAGACCCTGCGACCGCTAGCGTAGTGACGGGCGCCGAAGCCCGGAAGTTCGCGCGTCCAGCTCGTCTTGCGCAGTTCGCCCAGACCACCGCACTTGCCGACAACGTGAAGCCGGAGGCTGCCCAGTTCCTCGGCGACGATTCCCCTCAGGGTCAGCGCGTTCATTGGCCAACTCCGATCAGTCGCGCGATGGAACCGGATACTCGCTCGGCAGCGTCCGCCACGATCTCGTCAGACAGGTGCGCGTATTTGGTCGTAGTCTCAGCCAAAGCGTGACCCAGCAGCTTGCCGATCACCATCAACGAGATGTTGTCGCGGATCGCGACCGAGGCGAAGCTGTGGCGGAGGTCATGGAGGCGCACATCCGGCAACGCAGCGCGGTTGCGGATTTTCGACCAATGAATGCCAAGCGTGATCGGTTTGTCGGGATTGCGGAACGAGGGAAACAACAGGCCGGTAGCGCGGCGATCCGGCAGTGCCGCAATCACATCGATGGCCTGCCGGTTGAGGTAGACGATCTTCGCGCCGGTCTTGCTGTCGGGCAGCATCAGGCGCGGCTCCTGCACCCATTCCCAGCGCAGCTTCTCAATCTCGCCGCAGCGCGCGCCGATGAAGATCAATAGGCGGATTGCGGCCACGTAGAGCGGTTGCTCCGCCTCGTAGTCGCTCAGGACCGTGGCGAGGCGTGCATATTCGTGCGGCGACAAAAACCGTTCCATTGGCTTGCGCTTGTAGCGCGGGGTGCCCTTACAGGGATTGGAGCCGCGCGGGCGCAGGCCGAGGCGCTCCGCATAGCCCATCATCACGGAGAAAACCGGCAGGGTGCGGTTGAATACGCCGGGACGCTCGACAAAGCTGTCGCGCCAGAACAGGATGTCGCCCTTGGCCAGATCGTCGATCCGCCTGTCGCCGAACGCGCCCAGAATTTCCTTGAAAATCGCCGCTTCGTTGCGCTTGCGTGTCGATGGCTTCCAATGCCGTGCGTAGTCGGCCCAGAAGCGTTCGGCATATTCACGCAGCAAGGGCGCATCGCTTTTCTGCGCAGCGCGGGCCGTCTTGCGTGTCGGCAGACCATCAAGCGCCACCTCGGCCAATTTCGCCCTGGCCAGGCGGCGAGCCGTGGCAGGCGTGATGTCGCGGGAGCTTCCCAGCGACACCCGCCGCAGCTTGCCGCGCTGCCGGAACAGCACGAACCATGTGCGCCTGCCGCCGGGATTTACCCGCAGGCCAAAGCCCGGCAGGTCGACATCCCAGTACTCCAGGACGCGCTTGCCGGTTTTGCGTCGGACGATATTGCCGTTGAGCCTAACCCGGCTGGACGGCTTTGCCTTTTCACCCGTCCCACGCCCTCTATCGATTACCGTGGCCGTATGATTCGGGGCTTCATTCGCTGGTAGCAAATAGCCATTTGCTTGCATTGACCTGCTCCTCTTTGTAGAGGAACAACTTCACGTAACCTATTGCTTAATAATCTCTTTCTGCCGCGTGGCGGCGTACGGTGTGCCCACTGTTCCCCATTGCGCGGCGAGTGCCGGAGTTCGATGGCGTTGTGTTCCTGGGAGCATTTGCCGCTCTTCGTACAAGGAGCGTGAGCAATCCCTCGCCGGCGAGATTTCATGCAGAAAGGGATCGATGTTCGGCCTCTCCTCGACAAGAGATCGCACCTGCGAAAGAGGCGGCGGCAAAGGACCATGTGCGAAGCGGCCGGAACGGGGTCTGTCGTTCCCGCCGCGCGCGCTGGTCTGACCCGCCGCCGGTTCGCAAGTGCGCGCGGGGCCCCGGAACATGGAAGGCCGCGCCCTCAGGAGCGCATCGCCAGATGCGCGGGACAGAGCGCGTCCACAGCCCCGCTCCGCATCCCCGACACCATCCTCCGGTGAGCATGAAAAAAGGGCGGAGAACCGCCGCCGGTTCCCGCCCTCTCTTCGTCCTCAGAACTCGTCGAGCATTCCCCCGCGCACGGTGTGGACCACCCGGTTGGTCAGGTGCGCCGGCAGGGCGTTGTAGTCGCCCTCGTCGAGCGCGAAGTAGCCTAGGGTCTCGTCCTCGACGATATGCTGGTCGAAGTAGCTGTGCAGCGCGCGCCGTTCGGCAACCGCCAATGCTTCGAAGTAGCTGTCCGCATTCGACGCGATTGGAGCAAGTGAAGCCATGATATCCTCCTGATGTCTGTCCTTGAGACGACAGGAGGTCGGCCGATGGTCTTGCGGCTCCCGGGTCCAGGATCGCCCTTCGGGCGACCGCGTCAGCGGCGGTGGGGGCAACGATTTTGTCTGACCGCAGCGAAGCGAAGGGGAGGCAAAATGGTGGGGCCCCGCCGTCCTTGACGCGGGAGCTGCACGGCCATCACCATGGACGATCCGTGAGCCAGGACCATTCCCAACCTCTCGGATGAACTGGGGGCCCATCAAGCAGCGCAAAAAGCTCTTTCCTACACCCCGATGAGCCGGGCAGACTGGATGGTGGAGGCATCAAAGAGGGGACGAGGACAGGACCCCACGAATGCCCACGAAACGAAGCGCGGTCGATGCGCTCAGGAAGCTCGAAGCCGACCGGCAGGCTCTCGACGAACGCCAGCGCGAACTCGAACAGAAGGCAGCGCTCGAGCTGGGGCGGCTGATCCTTGGATCAGGTGTCGAGGCGTTCTCGAGGAAGGGCCTCAAACAGGCCAGCGAGATGCTCGGCAAGCTCGGCGAAGCCGAAGCGCTCCGGCGGCTGGGAAGCGAACCGGCTGCCTCCGGTCGTAACGGTACGCCCGCCGGTCCCTGAGAAACACAAGAAGGAGCCCTGCCGCGCTTGCGGCAGAGCCCCTTCTCGGTCGCCGATTAATCGATGACGTCAGTCGATCTCGGGCGCGTCGCGGTTGTCTCCGTCGCCATCCCTGGCGTTGCCGCGCGAGAGGAAGTCGACCTTGTCGGCGAGAATCTCGCAGCCGTAGCGCTTGACGCCATCCTGGTCTTCCCACTGGGTGTAGTGAAGCCGGCCCTGGACCGAGACGAGCTGACCCTTGGTGCAGAACTGTCCGACGGTCTTGGAGAGGCCGTTGAAGCAGGTGACCCGGTGGAATTCGCTGTCCTTGGCGGTGTAGCCGTTTTCATCCTTGTAGGTCTTGCCGTCCTTGTCGCGCGCGGGGCGATCGGTGACGACGGTGATGCCGGTGACAGAGGTTCCGCCCTTGGTCTCGCGGGATTCGGGATCGCGGGCGAGACGGCCGGTCAGGATTACGAGATTGGTCATGTGACTGGTCCTTCGGTGTGCCAAACCGGAAACCATTTCCGGCCTGCGAACATCCAGAAGAAGCAGGGCATGGGAGGACTGCACCGCAGGGCGCGCCCGCGCCCAAGGGAAACGCTTTTGCGAGGGGTGGTGCGGGCAGGCAGCGCAGCTGCCAACACGGCCCGAAGGCAAAGGCGTTGCTGTCCTCAGCTGACCTGGTTCAGGACTGTTCGCGAAGAAAGCCGGA
>CAZHWG010000025.1:0-12149 GCA_964535925.1 uncultured Sphingorhabdus sp. | reverse complement strand
TCGGGCGTCGCGACGTCCTCGACGCGGTGCTGCTCCCACAGGCCGCCATTGTCCCTGAACGTGCCGATGCCGCTTTCGGCGCTGATCCCCGCGCCGGTCAGCACGACGATTTTGCGGATTGGGTTGCGGATTGGGATGTTGCGTATCGTGGCCATGCCCGCCAACATGGCCGCAGCGCGCAGCGCGCTCAACAGGGAAAGCAGGCGACATGACGAGCATCGGCATATTGGGCAGCGAAGGCCGCATGGGCCGCGCGATCGCGGGCCTGGTCGAAGACGCCGGACTGCGCCTCGCCGGCGGGATCGATCGCGGTGGCGACGCGGCAGCGCTTGCCGCGAATAGCGACGTGCTGATCGATTTCTCGACCCCCGATGCGCTCGAAGAGAATCTTGCCGCCGCGGTGGCGAACGCCACGCCGATCGTCATCGGCACGACCGGACTCGAGGAGCGCCATCACTGGCTGATCGACGAGGCGGCGAGCGAGATCGCGGTGCTGCAGACGGGCAACACCTCGCTCGGCGTGACGATGCTCGCGCATCTCGTCCGCGACGCCGCCGCGCGGCTCGGCAACGACTGGGACATCGAGATCGTCGAGACACACCATCGCGACAAGGTCGATGCGCCCTCGGGTACCGCGCTGTTGCTCGGCAAGGCCGCCGCCGACGGGCGCGGCATCGATCTCGCCAACGCATCCGAGCGCGGGCGCGACGGCCATACCGGTGCGCGCGAACGCGGGGCGATCGGCTTCGCCTCGCTGCGTGGCGGGACGGTGGCGGGCGATCACAGCGTCGCGCTGCTCGGCGAAGGCGAACGCATTACCCTCAGCCATGTCGCCGAAAGCCGCGCAATATTCGCGCGCGGCGCGTTGTGGGCGGCAGCGTGGCTCGCCGCGCAAAAGCCCGGTCGCTATTCTATGAACGACGTGCTGGAATTATGAAGAGGGCTGACATTTTCGAATTCTTCAGCCGCCTTGCCGAAGCCAATCCCGACCCGGTCACCGAGCTCGAATTTTCGAACCACTTCCAGCTGCTCGTCGCGGTCGTCCTGTCGGCGCAATCGACCGATGTCGGCGTCAACAAGGCGACGCGCGCACTGTTCGCCGAGGTGAAGACCCCCGCCGAGATGGTCGCGCTTGGCGAGACGGGGCTGAAAGAGCACATCAAGACGATCGGCCTGTTCAACACCAAGGCGAAAAACGTCATCGCGCTGTCGCAGGCGCTGATCGCCGATCACGGCGGCCAAGTCCCCGAGGATCGCGCCGCACTGGTCGCGCTGCCCGGCGTCGGGCGAAAGACCGCCAATGTCGTCATGAACTGCGCCTTCGGGGCAGAGACCTTCGCGGTCGATACGCACGTCTTTCGCGTCGCCAACCGGACGAAACTGGCGCCGGGCAAGACGCCCGAGGCGGTCGAGGCGAAGCTCGACAAGCTCGTGCCGGCGCCCTTTCGCCGCGACGCGCACCACTGGCTGATCCTGCACGGTCGCTACACCTGCAAGGCGCGCACTCCCGAATGCTGGCGCTGTTCGGTCGCCGATCTGTGCCCCTACAAACCCAAGACGCCCCCACCAAAGGCCAAGACGCCCAAGGGCAACAAGGACGGCGCCTAGCGATCCGTCGCGAACTGAGCCTGAGGCCGGCCCAGTTGCGCTCGCAATCCCCCCGCCACGAAATTCGCTATGAGGTCGCCGTAATCGATCGGTTGCCCGACAAGCCTTCCCGCCAGCCATTGGCGCGTAATCGCTTCGGGCGGGCCCAGCATCAGCGCCTGGAACAGCGAGGGCGCCAAGAGCGGCAATCTAGCCGCGGCAAGATGCGGCACGGCCCAATCGACAACGGGCTGTTGCAGGTCGATGGCCAGTTCGCTCCACAGCTCGGCATTATCGTGCAGCCAGTCGGACACGTTGAATTCGACGATCAACCGCCGATACCGCTGGCGATGGTCGGTGTGATAGCGCAGCGCCGCCCGCGCGCCCTCGCCGAACGCGGTTATCGGATCGCCGTCGAAGCCGAGGATCGCCTCCCCCACGGCTCCCAGATAGGCACGTCGTTCGGCGACGAACAGCTCTCGCAATATCCCGTCTTTCGAGCCGAAATGGTGGAATATGCTGCCGTTCGAGACGCCCGAATGCTTTTCGATGTCCTTCAGCGACACCGCCGCGAAGCCCCGTTCGAGCGTCAGCTCGGTCGCCGAACCGAGGACCCTCTGGCGAGTCGTACGGGTGCTTTTGCGTTGCATGAGAGCTCCATTACAAAGGGCGGTCCAACCCCACGTTAGCATAAACCGTGCTTGGAACAATCCTCTAGATCATTGGTCTAGATGTGTACTCGGGTGCCCGGTCGAAAGCCTGTCACGAGGACGAGGCGGGCTGCGCGGTCGCCGTCGGAAGGCATAACACGGCACAGCCCGAACGTGGCGACGGCCTGCTCGGTGGCGCCAAGTCGCTGACGGACTCCCCGACCAGCGCCCCACCAAACCCAAGATGCGGTCCCTCAGGACCGGCATAGGTGACTGCCGATTCGCGCTGGCGAACCGCGACGCCCTTTGCTAAGCGCCGCACGGCACGGATGCACCCGTAGCTCAGCTGGATAGAGTGCTGCCCTCCGAAGGCAGAGGTCACTGGTTCGAATCCAGTCGGGTGCACCAATCTTTTCAAGAGCTTAGCTGGATTTATCGGTGGTCCATCCCGGACCCGGGAAACTGCTAGGGAACTCTCGAGACCGGGGAAGCTCGCCCCCGATTCACTCTGCTGGACCCGTTTTCCCCGGGCGGGGGCAAACAATCTCTTGCCTTGCTTCTCGAAGCTCGATTCAATACGGGCGGACGGAACAAATCATGAATCAGGGGAACGCCATGCTCACTTCACTGGAACTTTGCGCCGGAGCCGGAGGGCAAGCTCTCGGCCTCGAGAAGGCCGGGTATGAGCACGAGGCGTTGGTCGAGATTGATTCCCATTGCTGCAACACTCTTCGGGCCAATCGCCCGAGCTGGAACGTGATCGAGGACGATCTCCGGGTGTTCAAGGAGCGGGCCGCCGATTTCAAGGGCGTGGACCTTGTCGCAGGCGGTCTCCCCTGTCCCCCGTTCTCGCTGGCAGGCAAGCAGCTCGGAGAGCGGGACGAGCGCAACCTGTTCCCGGATGCCCTCGACATTATCGACGCCACCCGGCCGCGCGCGGTGATGATCGAGAACGTCCGGGGCTTCCTCAGCGCCGTGTTCCATGACTACCGGGAAGGCCTCAAGAAGCAGCTCAAGAAGCTCGGCTATGAGACCGACTGGCGCTTGCTCAACGCATCGGACTTCGGCGTCCCGCAGCTCCGGCCGCGCGTCGTGATCGTGGCGCTCCAGTCCAAGTACGTCGATGGGTTCGAATGGCCCGAGGCGGACAGCCACAATCCCGCGACGGTCGGCCAGACCCTTTACGATCAGATGGCGGCTGACGGTTGGCGCGGCGCGAAGAAGTGGCGGGACCGGGCAGACGAAATTGCGCCAACGCTGGTGGGCGGCTCGAAGAAGCACGGCGGGCCGGACCTAGGCCCAACAAGAGCGAAGGCCGCATGGGCGACACTCGGGGTCAACGGCAAAACGCTGGCGGATGCGCCGCCGGAGCGAGACTTCGTGGGAATGCCCCGGCTCACGGTCCCGATGGTCGCAAGGTTGCAGGGCTTCCCGGACGATTGGCAGTTTGTCGGGCGTAAGACAGCCGCCTATCGGCAGGTGGGCAACGCTTTCCCGCCCCCGGTCGCTCAAGCCGTGGCCGAGAAGGTCGCGACAGCCATCGCCAATCCCGCCGTCGCCAAGCGTCGAGCCTGAGCTTCATCCCATTCGAACTATGTGCTAGCCCTCCCGCGATAGTTTCGCGGGGGTGGTTTTGCGTAAGAAGATACCAACAAGTGTAGTCGTTCCGGGTCACCCCGATTACGAATTGCTGACGAGCATTGCAGGCGAGATTGACCGCAAGGCGGGAGGCCGGGCCGCTTTGGCCTCAGAGATGCCCCTAATGCTGCGGGATTGCATCGACGCGCTAATCAATACGCCTCGCACCGGGCGGCGGGACTTCAACGAGCTCGAGAAGGTCGAGAAGACATTCATCGGAACACACGTTGAGATTGTCGTCCGCCGCTTCCTCCGGCTCGAGAAGGGCCTGCTCGATACAGTGATTCTCGGCCATGGCGTGGACATCAAATTCACGACAGGCGACAACTGGACCATCCCGCCCGAGGCATACAATCATCCCTGTCTCATCATCGCGGCGGACGAGGAACGCTCGCTCTGCTACATGGGCCTCATTGTAATACGGCCGGGAGTAATGCACGGCGGGGCCGGTAACCGCGATGCCAAGCGAGGCATCAGCGCGGCTGGCTTCGAACATATCCTCTGGCTGCTATGCGATCACCCCTATCCACCCAATTTTTGGCGGACGGTGGACAGCGCTACCGTGGAGCGGATCACAGCCGCCCGTTACGGCAACGAGCGGGTGGCGGCGTTGTTCGAGGAGGTGCAGGGCCGCCCGATCTCCCGTGACGTGATCGACTCAACGGCACGGCAAAAGGACTTCACGCGACGGACCCGGGCCGACAACGGCCGGGGAAGCCGGGACAAGTTGCTCGAGCATGGCATCCTCTTGCTGACCGGGACGAAGCACCCGGCACTAATCGCGGCTCTCGGCCTGCCGTTCTGCCGCCGGGGCGAGTACATTTCCTACACGCCCAAGGACGATGCCGAGTGGGCAATCGCTGCCCAACACGGAGTCATTCGGCCATAAGTCACACAGCATAGGGGCTCACATCGAGCCTGCCGCAGGGACCGCACAGCCGGTTGTGCTTCCCCTCGCTCTCGAAGGGCGTCCGGCAGCGGAGGCAGGGCCGGGTCTCGGTCTCGAGCGGCTTCCCATGCACGTCACGGCGACGATTGGGGGACGGGAGGTAGTTGGGCCAGCCCACCGTTCACGCCACCTCGAGCATCGCAAGCATGGTGCCGAAGGCGCGCGATTGCTTCCTCGTCATCAGCCGCTTCGCGTCGTGAGTCCCCGGTCCATTGCGGAACAGGTCAACCCAGAGCTCCTTGCGCCGCTCGATGCGGCACATCAGCCCAAACCAAGCCCCGAGCTCGACCATCGGCACCTCAAACAGGCGCGCGAAGCGGCGCACCATCGGCACGGTCGGCCAGCCGGTCGGCTCGGTCGCGGCGGCGAAGGCCAGCGTGGCGAGGTGCGCCGCCCGGGTCCGTTCGTCGAAGGTGGCCAGGTAGTGGCCAAGGACCTGTTCCTCGGTCAGCTCCATTGCGCGCTCTTCTCGAAGACAGCGGATTGCCGGGAGCGCATTGCCGCCATCTCGGCCGCCCGCTCGCCCTTCGCCAGCTCGATAATCACCGGGTCAGTGCCGGAGTGGTCGAGGAGGGCCTTGCTCACCGTGGTTCCGGTCTGTTGCGCGATCTCGCCCGCGCGCACCATCATCGCGTCGGCATAGTCGGCGGCCTTATACAGCGGCTCGGCTTGCCCGGCGGCGATCTCGGCCGCGTTCTTGCGGATGGCGACCGAGCCGCTCTTCAACAGCACGGCGGTTGCGCCCTTCACGGCGGGCACGTCCACGGTCGAAATCTCGTCCACAGTCAGGTCGGTCACGATCATCTTCTTGGGCAGGGTCATTGTGCGGGTTCCTTCGATTGGGGGAGAGAGGACAGGTCATTCTCGACCTGCCGGGCTATCAGGGATGCGACCGTCTGGGCCTTCGCCCGCGACTGGCGCGGCTGGCTCAGGTGGCGGAGGAGGTCCGGCGCGTTCAGCTCGAGGTCCTGCAACAGGGTGCCGCGAAACTGGTGTGTCAGCCGGGAGCCGGAGTGGGCCTCGGAGCCGTGGCGCTGGCGATACTCAGCGAGGAATGCCCGGTCGGTATCGAAGAGGGCATTCATCGCCTCCCCGGCGGCCGCGATGGCGGCGGAGAAGCGGGCGGCTGCCTCGACCTTCTCCGCCGCGATCTCGCGCAGCCGGTCCGACTCCGGGCCGTCAGGCCGCTGCTTGTTCCAAATTCCCATTGTCGTCTCCTTCCAAGTCCGTGGTGGTGGTGTTGCCCAAGGAAGCACGAAGCGCGGCGATCACGTCGCGCGCCTCCTTCGGCTCGAAGCCTGCGGCCTCGAGGTCCGTCCGGCGCAGTCGCCAGAATTGTTCGTCGAAGGTGGGCCGCGCGGCCTCGTCCCGGGCGCGCATCAGTGTCCAGTGGTCGTATGTGCTGGCGGGCTCCCGCTCGCCCCGAATCAGCCGGTCCTCATGCCAAAGGACGGCCAATTCGGGGGTCGCAGGCGCGGCTTCGCCCATCTCGTACAGGACCGAGATGCGGAGCGAGCGGCGCTCATCGGGAGTCATCAGGCGGTACATCACCGCGAAGGCCAGCAGGTCGAGAGCGCTGTCCTTATTCATGGTCGATCACCCGGGCCGGAGCTGGAAGCTGCGGGCGGAGGTTCTCGGCCATCTGCTGGGCGACCTTCGCCACGGCATCGCCCAAGACACCGGCATCGACATTGTGCGTCACGTGCTTGTTCACAGAGATTGCCTGCGTCTCCCGGTACGCGGGCAGCAGGGCTCTTGCCCGGAACATCAGTAGCGGGTCGGAATAGCGCCGGACTGTGCCGACGATCTTCTCACGATACTTCCCCGCGTATATCGGCTCCTCGACCCCCTCCATCGCGCGCCGGTATATCTCGTGCTCAATCGCGGCCTCTGCCGCCTCGACCGCTTCCTGCCACTGTGCGGCAAACTCCGGGTCCCGGTCCCGCTCGTCCTTGAAGGTGCGGACAGCGCCGTACTGGCCGCTGGCGCGCGGGCTGGCAGCGCGGGCCGCCCGGACGATGATTCCATGTCGGGCGAGCTCGGCCAGAAAGACCTTCTTGCGGCGCTCTGTCAGCTTCGTTTGCATGGCCGAAACGGTAGCTGGGACCCGCTGGAAACCGAACGGGTTAGCGTTGATAATAGGGCGCGCGTTTCCCCTCGGACGCCCCAAGGAACGGCGCTGGCGCACAAAACCCAAGGAATGATGGAAACGGCGCTGGCAGAGCTGGGCCTCTAGGAGGAAGAGCTCCGGCTCCGGTGGCGACGATCTCGCGCCCGCGCGCGTGAGGACCAGCGGTTCAAGCGGGCTGGCGGCGGGACATTTGCCCAAGCAGGCATCGGTGCAGCCGCCGCAGGGTCGGTAGGGTCGCGGCAGGGTCGAACACTCAGGAGGCCACGTTTTCTGTGCTCTTTTTCGACCCTCTCGACCCTCTCGACCCTAAACAAGGGTCAGAAGGAAACGAAGAAGGCGGCAGACCCGAGCCCCTACGCCTCCGGCCCTCCCGACTTGGGCTTAAGGTCGAGAGGGTCGAAAGGGTCGGTTTTCGGCACAGTTTTCTTGGGTTTTTTCGCATTCAGGGTCGGCGGGGATAAGACGACCCTAGGCGGCAGGGTCGATCAGTATGGCTCATCGTCTCCAACCGGGGGCTCCCGATCATCATTGCGGGTGTGGTTGTCGATCACGACATTTTCGAAGCCCCAGCGGTCCGATGCGTCCCATTGCCAATGGAAGCGGCAATCGTCCCATGCGGCGCGCGCCTCGGACAGCGTAGGAATCACCCGCCCCTTCGGGCCGACGCCTCTCCACTTCTCGAAGCCCATGCCTGGGGTATGGATAACGCCATCCTTGTCAGGCTGGCCGGGACCTAGCAGATTATCAATCCGCATCATCGAGATATCGTTGCGGCGACTTACCTTGCGGCAGTACTCCTCAAGCTGCGTTGTCGGCAGCACGAACTGGCCGCCGCCGATATCACGCAGGCCGGGCAGCGACGGCAATTCACCCGAGGCGAGAGCATCGAACCAGATGCGGTCGAAGCCCCTCAATCCTTCGACCCGTTGCTGATTCAGGGCCGAGGTCTGCGGCACGTCATAGCGCGGATGCCAGTTGCCGAGGTCCATCTCGAGCAGGTCATGCAAGAAGGCCTCGGTCCCGCCGTTGGCGATCTCGGCGCGCAAGTCGCGCCAGAACCTCATACGCTCATCGTCCATGTTCGCGCCCGGCGGTGCAGCAAAGCGCTTCGACACGTTGAACACGGCGTACCGGCGTTCATCGTCACTGGCATCGACCACGTAGGTGTTGTTCGAGGCGATGATGACCTTCAGCCGGTTCGGTGCCGGGAAGGAATCAACTCCCTTCGGCTCGATCATGATCTCATCTTCGGTGATGAAGGCCTTCACCAGCCCGGCCGCGCCCTTGTCATTGGGGGCAACGGCCTCGTCAGCGAATAGAAGCGCGCAGCCGTGGAGGTGCTTATTGAAGTTGCCGGTCAGGCTCTTCTCTCCGGCGACGTGCCGCCCGTGCTGGCCGAATATGCGACACAGTACGCGGGCGAAGGTTCCCTTGCCGGTCCCCTTGCCACCGATAAATGTCAGCGCCACCTCGGCGGGCTTGCCGGGGTTCTGGACAGCGAAGGCGGACCAACGAATAATGTAAGTGGCGAGGGCCTCGTCGCCACCGGCTAGGCCCTCCTCGATCAGGCGACGCAACAGCGGCCATTCGCCCGGCTCCGGCCTCACAGCCAGCCCGCGCCAGATGTTGTATTCGTCCTCGCCCGCTTCCTCGTTCGGCCGAAACACCACCGTGCGATATTGCCGCCGCATCCGGTGCTCGAGCCACCACTTGCCAGCGGGCGTGTACTTCGGGTTGCCGTCCTTGTCCGAGCCGGTCTGAACCGGAATGTGCATGTAGCGATTGCGGAAGTCGTCAAACGACTGCGCGACGATCTCGGTCCGGCTGGGGTCAACCTCGCTCGGCTCCCAAGACACGACCTTGGTCTTGCCGCCGTACAGCGCGATCACCGCATGGTCGGCATTCAGCCGGGCGAGCATGGGATCATCCTCGACCTCGGCCCGCGCCCGCTCGATCTGCCGGGCGGCATACTCAAGGGTACGCTTTTGGGCGAGGGTGTGCGCCGATATTCCGAAGCCCGGGTCCAGCAGCACGGCGGCGATCTGTTCGTTGCTGCAACGGGCGCGGACGAGCTCGGTACAAACCGCGAAGGTTACCTCGGAGCGCGAATTGTACCGCTGCGCGTCATCGGGGTCATCGCCCTGCACGATCAGCATTCGGGTGCGCGGCGTCACGGCGGCGGGGAGCTCGTCTAGGCTGTCGAGGAATGGCGGGATTGCCTCGAGCTGCACCTTCCCCTGTCCCGGAGCCGGAGCGACATTCTCGCGTGGCGCGGGCGCAAATATGCCGAGCGGATAGTCCCGCTCCTCGTGGTACTCGATCACCGAGGCGAGAACCGGCACGCGCCCGGCCTTCCGCTTCTTCTCGTTGGGCCTGTTTATCGTCCCGGGTAGTCGCATCACGCGGTCGCAATTGTGGCAGGCGTCCGCACGAAACAGGGGGTGCCCAGAGAAGTCGGCTTCGATCTGCCGACTATAGGCCTCCGCCTCTTCGGCCGCCGGAATGTCGCCGCCGATGTACAGCGGCTTGTCGAGCCGCCAGAAGCCTTGCGCTCCCCCTCCGCTGTCCAGAATCAGCGTCGGCGGGCAGGGTTCGCCTTGCGGGTCGCGGTAGCTGCGCAGGGTCTCGATTGCGGCCGCCTTCGCTTCGGCTAGGTCCACGCCCTTCCGCCCGTCGAGGTCCACGTACAGCCAAGCGAGGTCCTCAATGTCCGTCTTCTTCGCCTTCGACCGAATACGGCCGAGCGTGGGATTGACGGTCCAATAGAGATTCATGCGCTCGAGCGTTCGCGCCTCGAGCCAGTCGCGGATGGCTGGCTCATCGCCTGAATCGAAGGTCTCGGTCTTGGTGTTCGTACCACCGGGGCCGCCGTCCGGGTAAATCGCGGTCAATGCGACGGTCCCGCCCGGGCGTATCCAGCCCAATAGCTCAACAGCCTTATCGAGGTCCGGGCGGAGCTCCCCGCCCTCAACGCTTCGGCCTTCGCCTCCGGCATCGGGTCCAGTAGGGTCATTCACGGAAAGTCTCCCTTTCCAATCCAATCGGTGGATAGGGCCGTCCGGTTTGCTTCCTCAGGCCGGGCGGCCCGCTTTCCTTCCGGGACTGGCGGTGTGGTTGGTTAGGCGGCTCGAGGCTCGCCCTCACGCTTCTTCATCTGCTGTCGAACCCAGCGGTCGATCTCGCTCTTCACCCAAACCACGCGGTTAGGGCCGAGCCGGACCTGCTTCGGGAAGTCGTGCTTCTCGTCGCGGATGTAGTTGTAGATCGTCGGCTTGCTCAGCCGGGTGAGCTCCGCCACTTCGGGGAGCGTCAGCAATACTTGGCGCTGGGTCACGTTGACCTCCTCTATCGACGGCTAATCTCGTCTGAGGAGGTTCTCGCCGCTGCGCAGCCGAGAAGAAATTACCGTAATGTCGTGCGATTACGAATGTGTCGCTGCGCCACCTTGAACGCCACGTCGAGCGCACGGTCCCCGAGGTCCGGGGTAATGCGGAGGAACTCCGCTGCGAGGAAGGAGACGGCTGCGCTGGGTTTGGGCTGCTTCCGGCCCTCCTTGGCGGTGGCTCGTCCACGATTGGCGGTCACGCGGTTTCCGCCAGCCTCCCACCAAGTAAGGAGCGGGACGGCGGCCGCCTGATAGGCGTCGTACCCCCGGCGGCCGTAGGGCGCGGGTATCTCGAGCTCTGGCACCGCCTCCTCGACCTGTAGGAAGAGGAACTCGGCCTTTTGCATCTCGAAAGGCATCTCAGCGAATCCGCGCTGGAACTTGACGTGCCAGTCCCAGAGCTGCCGGAGGCGCGGCTCCAAGCCGTCTATCCCTGCCTGCGATTTGATGTTGCGGATGCGTTCGCGGGCGTCCGCTGAATCGCGGCTGGACTGGAACGGCGCTTCTGCTTCCCAGTATGATTCCGAGGCCCGCTGCCGCGTCCCGGCGTCCGGCTCTATGCCCATTGTTCGCCCCACAGGTCGAGGGCGGCCTTCTTCTCGGGCATATAATCGTGCACATCGTACACGCCGCCGATGCCGGGCAGGACGTGACCGAGGACTTGCTCGGAATGCAGGTGGGGTATGCCGAGCCGTGACATCTCAGTCTTTACAGAGCGGCGAATGTCTCGCACCTGCCATTCCTCGAGCGGCGTCAGCCCCTCCTTCTCGTCGAGCTCGGCAATCTTCGCGTCGAGTTGCTCACGGCATTTCGAGAAGCCGCTGATGGCGCTATCGCCCTTGTCGGTCGGGAAGAGGAGGTATGTCTTGTCGAGCTTCTTCGGGAGAGCCTGATAGCTGGGCAGCGCCTCGATTATTTGCCGCGCTGGAGCGGATAGCGGGAAGGTGTGTTTGATGTTCGTCTTGTAGTGCAGAGGCGGCACGGTGACGGTCCACTTGTCCCGGTCCAGCCAATCGGTGTTCAGGTTGGCGATCTCCGACAGGCGCTGGCCAGTCAAAATCAGGAGCTGGATCACCCGGCCGTACCGATAACCGATCTCGTCCGCTGCTCGCCATACGCGGCGCAGCTCGTCCATCGACAGGGCACGGCGGCGGGCGGTGTAGGCGAAGGCCTTCTGTGTCTTCTTCGTCTTGATGCTGACGACCGGGTTGACCAAAATCAGCTCCTCCTCAATTGCCCAGAAGAAGAGCGTCCGTAGGCGCTTGCGGACCTCCCGCGCGGCCGAGAGGCCGCTCAGCTCGTACTTCTCCTCGGGCCTCGGCTTCTTCGCCTTTCGCGCGCGCTCCCTTGCGCGCTCGATACCTTCGGCGCGCACCTTGGTCAGGAGAGCCGACACATCCGAGCGCCTGATCTCGTCGATGACCTTCCCGGTCCAGTGCGGCAGGACGTAATTGTCGAAGTAAGCCTTCGTGGATTTCCACTCCTTCTGCTCGAGCTTGGCGTACTCGTCGATGAACCGTTCCACGATAGTCTCGAAGGTACGAGTGTTGCGCGCAACAGCCTCTGTCTTTCGCTGGACAGCCGGGTTGAAGCCTTTCTCAGCTAGGTCGAGCGCATCGCGCGCCGCGTCCCGGGCCTTGGCGATGGTCACGCGGGGATAATCGCCCAAAGACATTCGGCGCATCGGACCCTTCTTCAGGCCGCCGTCGCCCGCGCCGGAGACCCGGTAGATCACGGACCAATGCTTCGCCCCCTTGTCGCTCACCCGGAGCCGGAGCTGCGGCACCACCGTGTCGGCCCACTCGAGGC
>CAZHWG010000024.1:0-12215 GCA_964535925.1 uncultured Sphingorhabdus sp. | reverse complement strand
GAACATGCCGAGCATGTCCTCGGTCACCAGCACCTGCCCGTCGCATTTGGCCGACGCGCCGATGCCGATCACCGGGCACGCAACGCTCTCGGCGAGCCGGTCGGCGATCGGTTCGAGCACGCCTTCGGCGACCAGCGCAAACGCGCCCGCTTCGGCGACCGCCTTGCCATCGGCGATGATCTTCTTTGCCTCGGCGTCGCTTTTCCCGCGCGCGCCATAGCCGCCCAGCGTGTTGACCGCCTGCGGCGTCAGGCCGACATGCGCCATCACCGGGATGCCGCGCGTGACGAGGAAGCGAATCGTCTCGGCCATCGCTTCGCCGCCCTCGAGCTTGACCCCGGCGGCGCCGGTTTCCTTGAGGATCCGCGCGGCGCTCGCGAACGCCTCCTGCGGCGAGGCTTCGTAGCTGCCGAACGGCATGTCGACGATGACCACTGCATGATAGCTGCCGCGCACCACCGCGGCGCCGTGCGCGCACATCATGTCGAGCGTCACCGGCACCGTCGACGGCAGGCCGTAGATCACCTGGCCGAGCGAATCGCCGACCAGCAACAGGTCGCAATGCGGATCGAGCAATTGCGCCATGCGCGCGGTATAGGCGGTCAGCATGACGATCGGCTCGGCGGTCGTCCCGTCGATCTTGCGCGCCTGGATCTTGGGCACGGTCAGGCGTTTCATCGGTGCGGGAGTCGGCGTGGCGCGGCTCGTTGCGGTGTCGATCTGATAGGTTGTGGACATGGCGCCAAGTGCTAGCGCCGATGCGCGCCCAACGCCAGCCCAGCCGGACGTCTAGCCGACGTCGACGCCCTTCCAGAAGGCGATGCGCCCCTTGATCTCGGCGGCGGCCGGTTTGGGATCGGGATAATACCAGGCCGCGTCGCGATTGGCCTCGCCGTCGACCTCGAGCGAATAATAATGCGCTTCGCCCTTCCACGGGCAGTGCGACGTCGTCGTGCTGTCGCGCAGCACGTCCTGCGCCACGGCGTCCGCGGGAAAGTAATGGTTGCCCTCGACGACCACCGTATCGTCGCTCTCGGCAATCACCCTGCCGTTCCACTGCGCCCGGATCATCGCGTTTCTCCTGCTTGCCTGCCGCACCCAACTTGCGTGCGGTGCCGCGCTTTGGCAAGAGGCGCGCACCCCTCCCTCACGATGGAATCCCATGCCCGACCGCGCTCCAGATTTGCCTGCCCTCGCCATTGAACCGCATCCCGCGCGCGTGTCCGACGCCGATCGCGCCGAGCGGATCGCCGATCCGGGTTTCGCCGTATCTTCACCGATCACATGGCGTCGATCGTCTGGACCGTCGACGACGGCTGGCACGATGCCAGGATCACCCCGCGCGTCCCGCTGCAGATCGATCCGGCGACGTCGGTGCTGCATTATGCGCAGGAAATCTTCGAAGGCATGAAGGCCTATCGCACCGCCGACGGCGCGATGGCGCTGTTCCGCCCGCACGAGAATGCGCGCCGCTTCAATGCCTCGGCGCGGCGCATGGCGATGCCCGAAATTCCCGAGGCGCTGTTCCTCGAAGCCGTGCGGCAGGTCGTCGCGACCGACGCCGACTGGTTCCCCGGCGTCCCCGGCGGCGCGCTCTATATCCGCCCCTTCATGTTCTCGAGCGACGTCCGGCTCGGCGTCCGGCCGGCCTCCGAATACCGCTTCCTCGTCATCGTCTCGCCGGTCGGCAATTATTTCAGCGGCGATCCCAAGGCGATCACCTTGTGGGTCAGCCGCAATTACGTCCGCGCCGCGCCCGGCGGCACCGGCGAGGCGAAATGCGGCGGCAACTACGCCGGCAGCCTCGTCGCCCAGGCCGAGGCGATCGAGCGCGGCTGCGACCAGGTCGTCTTCCTCGACGCGATCGAGCGCAAATGGGTCGAGGAACTCGGCGGCATGAACCTGTTCTTCGTCATGGACGACGGCTCGCTCGTCACCCCGCCGCTCGGCGGCACGATCCTGCCCGGCATCACCCGCGACAGCCTGATCGCGATCGCGCGCGACGAGGGGCTGACAGTGCGCGAAGAACGCTATGCAATCGATCAATGGCGCGCCGATGCGGCGAGCGGCCGGCTGGTCGAAAGCTTCGCCTGCGGTACCGCCGCGGTGGTCACGCCGGTCGGCGAAGTGCGCGATGGCGATGCCGTCTTCACGATCGGCTCGGGCGGTCCCGGCCAACTGACCCAGCGGCTGCGCCAGCGGCTTGTCGACATCCAGTACGGCCGCGCACCCGATCCGCACGACTGGGTCGAAACGATCGGATGAACCCCGCGCCGCGCGCGCCGACGACGGCGTTGCCAATGCGACGGGGCCGCGATATGGGGCGCATCACCGATCGATCGGTGGAGCGTGATGGGGCGTAGCCAAGCGGTAAGGCACCGGTTTTTGGTATCGGCATGCGCAGGTTCGAATCCTGCCGCCCCAGCCACGCAGCCCCGATAAGCGTAAATTCGGCTGATTTCCCTGGGCTGGGCCAAGGGGAGTCGCAGGTGTCCGCGGCGACTGCCCCATCCGGCTGTCCGATGGCACGGACGGCATCGGGCCTTTCGGCAATTTCTGTCGCAGGGGGAGCGTCGGATAGAGGCTCAACGTCGCTGCTCATTAAAGCCGGCGAATGGGCTTCCCCACAGGGCATCAAGGTGCGTTTTGGCGGGGCATGCATGCGTGTTTCGCAGGCATTGCAACGCAGGACGTTGAGCACCTGCGAATTTCGTATAGGGTCCGAGCGTGCAGATCGGCTGGAAATTTGCGATCGATCGCGGCGGCACGTTCACCGATATCATCGAGCACGCTCCCGACGGCACGCGTCATGTCGAGAAACTGCTGTCCGAAGATCCCGGCCGTTATGTCGACGCCGCGGTCGAAGGCATCGGTCGGATCGTTACGCGCGAGGGCGACCGGCACGGCGGCGCGCACGTCGCGTCGGTCCGCATGGGCACGACGGTTGCGACCAACGCGCTGCTTGAAAGGCAGGGCGAGCGTGTCGCCTTTGTCACGACGCGCGGGTTCGGCGACGCGCTGCGGATCGGCTACCAGGCGCGCCCCGAAATCTTCGCGCGGCACATCGTCCTGCCCGACAGCCTCTATGACGAGGTCATCGAGATCGCCGAGCGGGTGGCGGTCGACGGGACGGTGCTGGTCGCGCTCGACGAGGTCGCAGCGCGCAAGCGACTTTCGGAACTGCGCGACGACGGCATCGATGCGATCGCGATCGTGCTGATGCATGGCTGGCGCTATCCCGACCACGAGACGCGTCTCGCCGCCATCGCGCGCGACCTCGGCTTCACCCAGATATCGATCGGGCACGAAGTCGCGCCGCTGATCAAGCTGGTCGGGCGCGGCGACACGACCGTCGCCGATGCCTATCTGTCGCCCGTCCTGCGCCGCTATATCGACCGGGTCGCAAGCGGGTTGGGCGGCGCAGTCGACCTCAAGTTCATGCAGTCGAACGGCGGCCTGACCGAAGCGAGCAGCTTTCGCGGCAAGGACGCGATCCTGTCGGGTCCGGCAGGGGGCGTCGTCGGCATGGTCGCCGCCAGTGCGCCGCACGGTGACGTGCGGCTGATCGGCTTCGACATGGGCGGCACGTCGACCGACGTGTCGCATTATGCCGGGGCGTTCGAACTGACCGGCGACAGCCTCGTCGCCGGCGTGCGCATCCGCGCGCCGATGATGCAGATCCACACCGTCGCCGCCGGTGGCGGGTCGATCTGCCGCTTCGACGGGATGCGCTTTCGCGCCGGACCCGAAAGCGCGGGGGCCGATCCCGGCCCCGCCTGCTATCGCAAGAACGGACCGCTGACCGTCACCGATTGCAACGTCCATCTCGGCCGGATCAATGCGGCGCACTTCCCGCATGTCTTCGGTCCCGACGGGACGCAGCCGATCGACCCCGAAACGGCGCGGACGCGCCTCCAGGAGGTTGCCGACCGGGTCAAGGCCACGCTCGGGCAGGACATGGCGCTCGATGCGATCGCCGAGGGTTTTCTCGCCATCGCGGTCGACAACATGGCGGGCGCGATCCGCAAGATATCGATCGCGCGCGGCCATGACGTGACGCGCTACGCGCTCGCCTGTTTCGGCGGGGCGGGCGGCCAGCATGCCTGCCGCGTCGCCGACGCGCTGGGCATGACCCGGATCCTGATCCACCCGCTCGCCGGGGTGCTCTCGGCCTATGGCATCGGCCTCGCAGAAGTGAAGGCGATCCGCGAGACGAGCCTGATGCGCCCGCTCGGCGAGGATTATGCCGCCGATATCGCCGCGCTTGTCGAGCGCGCGCGCGACGCTTTGATCGAGCAGGCAATCGCGTCCGACCGTATCGCCGTTGCCCGGCGCGTCCGGCTGCGCGTTGCCGGGAGCGATACGACGATCGAGTTTCCCGATGCTCCGGCCGAAGCGCTTCGCGCGCGTTTCCACGCCGAACACCGCAAGCGCTTCGGCTATAGCGACGACGATGCGACGGTGATCGTCGATGCGATCATCGCCGAAGCCGTCAGCGCCGAACCCGATCGGATTGCCTCGCGCGACGCGCCCGCGGGACCGGGAGCCAGGCCTGACACGACGGGGCGCTGGCCCGCCTATCGCCGCGCCGACATGGCGCTGGACCAGTCCATCGCGGGGCCGGGAATCATCCTCGACGATACCGGCACGACCTTCGTCGAAAGCGGGTGGAGCGCAGGGCGCAGCGGCGACGGCACGCTGATCGTGACGCGCGTCGCGCCGCTCGAACGCAGCCACGCGGCGGGTACCGAGTCCGATCCCGTCAGCCTCGAGATCTTCAACAACCTGTTCATGGGCGTTGCCGAGGAAATGGGGGTCGCGCTGCAGGCGACCGCGCGATCGGTCAACATCAAGGAGCGGCTCGACTTTTCCTGCGCGCTGTTCGACGCCGAGGGCGCGCTGATCGCCAACGCGCCGCATATCCCCGTCCATCTCGGATCGATGGGCGAGAGCATCCGCACGATCATCGACGCGCGCGGCCCGAACGCCGACGGCGTGCCCGCCGACGGGCGCGGGATCAGGCGCGGCGACGCCTATGTCCTCAACGACCCCTATCGCGGCGGCACGCATTTGCCCGACATCACCGTCATCGTGCCGGTGTTCTACGACGCCGACGCCGCGGCCCCGTCGGCGTTCGTCGCGGCGCGCGGCCACCATGCCGATATCGGCGGGATCGCCGCGGGATCGATGCCGCCCGACAGCCGGACGATCGCCGACGAGGGCATATTGATCGACAACGTCCTGCTGGTCGACGAGGGCCGGTTCTGTGCCGACGAGATGCGCGCGCTGCTCGCTTCGGGACCGCACCCGGCGCGCAATATCGAGCGCAACCTCTCCGACCTCAACGCCCAGCTGGCGGCCTGCATGCGCGGTGGCGAAGCGCTCGTCGCGACCGTCGACGAATACCGCGCCGATGTCGTCGACGCCTATATGCGCCATGTCCTTGCCAATGCCGAGGAATCGGTCCGGCGGCTGCTCGAACGGCTCGACGACGGGGCGTTCACCTATGCGATGGATAACGGCGCCGAGATTCGCGTCGTGATCCGGATCGATCGTAAGGCGCGCGCCGCGACCTTCGACTTTACCGGGACCTCGGCGCAGACCGCGGACAATTTCAACGCGCCGCATTCTATCGTCCGCGCCGCCGCGCTCTATGTCGTGCGGACGCTGATCGACGACGTCATCCCGATGAACGACGGCTGCCTGAAGCCGGTCACGCTGATCGTGCCCGAACGATCGATCCTCAACCCCGCGCCGCCTGCCGCGGTGGTCGCCGGCAATGTCGAGACGAGCCAGGTGGTGACCGATGCGCTGTTCGCCGCGACGGGGCGTCTTGCGCCGAGCCAGGGGACGATGAACAATTTCACCTTCGGCAATGGCGAGCACCAATACTACGAGACCATCGCCGGCGGCTCGGGCGCAGGGCCCGACCACGACGGCACCGACGCGGTGCAGACGCACATGACCAACAGCCGCCTGACCGATCCCGAAATCCTCGAGACGCGGCTTCCGGTCCGGATCGATGCGTTTTCGATCCGATCCGGATCGGGCGGTGCCGGCATGCATCACGGCGGCAACGGCGTCGTCAGGCGGGTCACGTTCCTCGAAGCCATGCGCGCCAACATCCTGGCCAACCGGCGGCGCATCGCGCCGCGCGGGCTGGCCGGGGGCGGCGACGCGGCGCCGGGGCGCAACTGGGTCGAGCGCGCCGACGGGCGAATCGAACCGCTGGGCGCGACCGGATCGACCGACATGGCGCCGGGCGACACGTTCGTTATCGAGACACCGGGCGGTGGCGGGTTCGGCGCGATCGACGAAGGCAATCACGAAGGGGGAAAGACGGCATGAGCGATTATTGGGTCTTGCTCGGCATCGCGCTGGTGGTGGTGGGGTTCGCGCTCAGGTTCAATCCGCTGCTGGTGGTCGCGGTCGCGGCGATCGCGACCGGGCTGCTCGGCGGGCTCGACCCGCTCGAAGTCATCGCCGCGCTCGGCAAGGCGTTCAACGACAACCGCTACGTTTCGATAGTCTGGATCGTGTTGCCGGTGATCGGCCTGCTCGAACGCTATGGCTTGCAGCAACGCGCCCGCGCCGCGATCGAGCGGATGCGCGGCGCGACGGTCGGGCGATTGCTGATCGCGTATCTTGCGTTTCGTCAGATCCTCGCGGCGCTCGGGCTGACGTCGGTCGCGGGCCATCCGCAGACGGTGCGTCCACTCGTCGCGCCGATGGCCGAGGCCGCGGCGCTCAAGACGCACGGACCGCTCGAGGAAGCCAGCATCGAACGCGTCAAGGCGATGGCCGCGGCAACCGACAATGTCGGCCTCTTCTTCGGCGAGGATATCTTCGTCGCGATCGCATCGATCCTGCTCATCCAGGGCGTGATGTCGGGATACGGTATCGAACTGACGCCGTTGCAGCTTTCGGTCTGGGCGATCCCGACCGCCTTGTGCGCCTTCGTCATCCACGCGACGCGGCTGATGCTGTTCGATTCCCGGCTCGGGAGGGCCAGGCGATGATCACGCTCACCTGGCTCTATGTCCTCGCCGGGGCGGTGTTCGCCGCCTTCGCCCTGACCAGCGCGATCGACCGGACCAACGCCAAGCGGTTCGGCAATGCCGCCTTCTGGGGTCTGCTCGCGATCAGCTTCTTCTTCGGCGATGCGCTCGGCGACCTGGGCAACGGCGTGCTCGTGCTCGTCTTGGTCGGCATCGCGGGCTTTCACCTGCTCGGTCGCGGCAATCCGCCGACGACCGACCTTGCCGAGCGCGAGGCGCTGTCGGAGCGACTGGGCAACCGGCTGTTCCTGCCCGCACTGGTCATCCCGGTCACCGCCTTCGCGGGAACGCTGCTGTTCAACTACACCCCGCTCAAGGACGCCGGCCTGATCGAGCCGCGCTGGGTGACGCTGATCCTGCTCGGCATCGGCGTGCTGATCGCGCTTGGCGTGTGCATGGCCTGGCTCAAGCCGCCCGTGCTGGCGCCGATCGAGGAAGGCCGCCGATTGATGGACTCGATCGGTTGGGCGGCGCTCCTGCCGCAGATGCTCGCCGCGCTCGGCACGGTTTTTGCGCTGGCCGGGGTCGGCGAGGTGATCGGCGGGATTGCCGGCAACATCATTCCGCAGGGCAGCGTCTTCCTCGCGGTGCTGGTCTATGCCCTCGGCATGGCACTGTTCACGATGATCATGGGCAATGCCTTTGCCGCCTTCCCGGTGATGGCGGCAGCGATCGGTGTCCCGATTCTGATCGTCGCCGACGGCGCCAATCCCGCGGTGATCGGTGCGGTCGGCATGCTCGCCGGATTCTGCGGCACGCTGATGACGCCGATGGCGGCGAACTTCAATATCGTGCCCGCGGCGCTGCTCGAGCTCAAGGACCAGTACGGCGTCATTCGCGCACAGGTCGGCACGGCGCTACCGCTGCTCGCCTGCAATATCGCGATCCTCTATTTCGCGAGCTTCCTGTGAGCGCGATGACCCCCGACATCGCGGCGAACTTCGCCCGCATCGCGCTCGGTCATGTCACCCGCGAATATCCGCACAAGCTCGACCATGTCCTGAACGGCGACGCCGACGCACTGACGCCGCGCGTCCTGCACCCGGTGTTTTACGGCAGCTTCGACTGGCACAGCTGCGTCCATGGCTGGTGGATGCTGCTGACGCTGCGACGGCTTCATCCCGAGATCGCCGAAGCCGCGACGATCGAGGCGCTGGCGAACGCAAGCTTCGCCGCCGACAGCCTGGCGACCGAGCTGGCCTATCTCGACCGGTCGGCATCGGCGGGGTTCGAGCGTCCCTATGGCTGGGCCTGGCTGCTTGCGCTTCACCTCGAGGCTTCGCGCCACGCAGATCGCAACTGGGCCAACCGGCTCGAACCCCTGGCGCGCGCGTTCGCGCTGCGGCTACGGCATTACCTGTCGATCCTGACCTATCCGATCCGCACCGGCACGCATTTCAACACCGCCTTCGCGCTTATCTTCGCCGACGAATGGGCGCGCACGTTCGATGCCGAACTGGCCGATCGCATCGCCGAAGCGGCGCGCGGTTATTATGCCGGCGATCGCGATTGCCAGGCCTGGGAGCCGGGCGGCGACGAGTTCCTCTCGTCCGCGCTGACCGAGGCGCTGTGCATGGTCCGGACGCAGCCTGCCGCGACGGCGCAAGCCTGGCTGCGCGACTTCCTGCCCGGCGTGGCGCAAGGCCGTCCGGCGAGCCTGTTCGTCCCGGTCAGCGTCAGCGACCGCAGCGACGGGAAGATCGCGCATCTCGACGGCCTCAACCTCAGCCGCGCATGGTGCTGGCGCGCCTTGCGACCCGCCTTCGACGCGGCGGCGTGGCCCGCGATCGACGACGCCATCCGCGCGCATCTGGACGCGGCGCTGCCCCATGTCGCAGGCGATTATATGGGCGAACACTGGCTGGCGAGCTTCGCCACGCTTGCCCTGAACGATCGTCGGTGACGAGCATGGACAGCATGCCGGGCGCTCGATAGCTGCCCAGGCCGCTATCGGCCCATGATCCGCACGGCGGCTCTCGATTTTACCCCCAAGATCGCAACGCGCACAAAACGGTCATTGCCGGGGCTGTCCCCAGTTTCGTCAGGGGCGCGCAGGTCGCTGCCCGGCTTGCAGGATCGATCGCGCATCGCGTGGTGCGCTGCGGCGACGAAGCCCATTGCGGACCCGAAGAGAAAATCCAGCAATGGCGAAAGCTTCTCTTGCGAACGATTATCATTAGCTGTAGCGGCAGCGGATCAGATAATCGGGAGCTTCTAATGATTCGTGCATTCGTCCTGCTAGGCGCAACCAGCGCCTTGGCCATTTCGTCGCCGGCCGACGCCCAGACCGCCGCCGCTGCAGACGCGGCCCCGGTCGAGGCAAGCGAGATCGTCGTCACCGCGACCAGGACGCAGTTGCCTGCCAGCGCGTTGCCGCTCACGGTCGACGTGATCGACCGCGAGACGCTCGCCCGCCAGGTGCAGATCTCGGGCTCGACGGTCGATGCGGTCTCGGCGCTTCTGCCGTCCTTCTCCCCGACCCGCGAGAAGCTCAGCGGATCGGGCGAGAGCCTGCGGGGGCGTTCGCCGCTGTACGCGATCAACGGCATCCCGCAATCGACGCCCGTGCGCGACGGTTCGCGCGACGGCTATACCATCGATCCGTTCTTCATCGACCGGGTCGAGGTGATCTACGGGTCCAACGCGCTGCAGGGAATCGGCGCGACCGGCGGGGTGGTCAACCAGGTGACCGTCGGCGCTCCGGCGAGCGACGGCGTCGCCACGCGCGCGCTGGCCCAGGTCACCGCATCGGACGATTTCGCGGGCGAAGGCTTCGGCGCGAAGATCGGCGCGCTCGTCGGCTATCGCGACGGCGCCTTCGATTTCAGCATCGGCGCGACCGGCGAACGGCGCGGCGCGTTCCTCGACGGCCACGGCAACCGCATCGGCGTCGACGGCACGCAGGGCGAGGTGCAGGACAGCGACAGCTGGTCGGTGTTTGCGCGCCTCGGCTACGACCTTACGCCCAGCACCCGGTTCGAGCTGGTTGCCAACCGCTTCGAACTGGAAGGCAACGGCCATTACATCCTTGTCCCCGGCAGCCGGGCGGCGGGCACGCCGGCGACCAGCATCCGCGGTACGATCACCGGCGATCCGTCGGCGAACACCGCGCAGCTGCTGTCGGCATCGCTGACCGACAGCGCGCTCGGCGGCGGCACCTTGATCCTCCAGGGTTTCTACAGCCGGACCGACGATGTCTTCGGCGGCGGCGTCTTTGGTACGTTCCAGGACCCCCGCATCGCCCCGACCGGCACGTTGTTCGACCAGTCGGCGAACCGGTCGCGCAAGCTGGGCGGCAAGCTCAGCTACGAACGCGCCGTCCCCGGGCTGGAGACGCTCGTCCTCACCGCCGGCTTCGACGCCCTGTTCGACCGCACCGAGCAGAGGCTGGTGCAGACCGATCGCATCTGGGTCCCGCAGAGCGATTTCCGCAGCCTTGCGCCCTTCGTCCAGGGCAACCTCGCGCTGGCCGACGGCAAGATTCGGCTGGCGGGTGGCCTGCGCTATGAAAATGTCCGGCTGTCGGTCGACGACTACGAAACGCTGTACAGCTACGGCCCCGTTGCCGTGTCGGGCGGCAATCCCTCGTTTGAGGACCTGCTGTGGAACGCGGGCGTCATCGTCGAACCGGTCGATGGCTTGCGCGCCTATGGCAGCTATGCCGAGGGCTTCACGATCGCCGATGTCGGCCGCATCCTGCGCGGCGTGACGCAGCCCGGGGTCGATATCGACGACTTTTTGTCGCTCGAACCCGTCGTGTCGAACAATCGCGAACTGGGGCTCGAATACGACAAGGGCCCGCTCACCGCCTCGGCCAGCTATTTCTGGTCGTCGAGCGATTTCGGGTCGCTGCTGGTGCTGCGCAACGACGTCTTCGAAGTCGAACGCCAGCCGATCGAGATCGAGGGCTTCGAGGCCAGCCTGGCGTGGCGCACGCCGCTGCCGGGGCTCTCGCTGAGCGGTGGCTATGCCGCGCTCAAAGGGCACACCGACGGCGACGGCGACGGACAGGTCGACGAGGACCTCGACGGTGCGAACATTTCGCCCGATCGCATCAACCTCGCCGCCGATTACGCCGCCGGCCCGCTCAGCGCACGCGTCCAGGCACGCATGTACCTGGCGCGCGAGTTCAACGACGCCGCCACCGCGACCGATTTCGAAGGCTACACGCTCGTCGATGCGTACCTGGCCTATCGCAGCGACCTGGGTGAATTCTCGCTGGGCGTGCAGAACATCGCCGATGCCTATTATGTCACCTACGACAGCGATACCGTCCGCGTCGCCGACAACAGCCGCTTCTTTGCCGGTCGCGGCCGCACCTTCACGCTGGGTTGGCGCGGCACCTTCTGATGCGGCTGCTCTCGATCCTGCACCGCTGGAGCGGCGCCTTCCTTGGTCTCTTCCTCGCCGTCATCGCGCTGTCGGGGACGGCCCTGCTGTGGGAGGGCAGCTGGATCGGCCTGCCGGGCGCGAACGATGCGCCGGGCCGCGATCCCGTCGCGATCGGCCACGCCGTCGCTGCCGCGATCGAACTGGATCCGGCGCTCAGCCGCATGACCTTCGCCGGCGATGAAATCGGCTTGCACCAGGCGATCTATCGCGATGGCGGCGGCGCCTATTTCAACCAGGCGGGCGAGCTGGTCGACCGCTGGCAGTCGCTCTGGGGGCGCCCCGAACTGTGGCTGTTCGACCTGCACCACCATCTCTTCCTCGGCGAGACCGGCGAATATGCAACGGGCGTGCTGGGCGTATTCCTGCTGGCTTTCACGATCACCGGCCTGATCCTGTGGTGGCGGACCCGCCGCACCTTCAGGTTCCGGCTGTGGCCCGCGCGCATGACCAAAAGCGCGATCGTCCGGCAGCATCGCGATATCGGCGTCGTCGCCTCGCCCCTGCTACTGGTCGCCGGGTTTACCGGCACGATGATGGTCTTTTCCAGTGTGTCGGCCGCGATCCTGTCGCCGCTGGCCGACGGCAGCCCGGTCGAGAAGGCGACGTACAGCGCGCCTGCGCCCGACCGGGATACCGACTGGCCTGCGCTGCTGGCGCAGTCGCAACGGGCGTTCCCGGGCGCCGCCCCGCGCCGGCTGATGATGCCGGGCAAGCCCGGCGACGCCGTTGCGATCCGCATGAAACAGGATTTCGAATGGACGCCGA
>CAZHWG010000023.1:0-12397 GCA_964535925.1 uncultured Sphingorhabdus sp. | reverse complement strand
CCTGCCGGCGGTCAAAGCTGCGGACCCGATCCGGGTCGAACCCAATCTGCAGCGAGACTGCGATCCACAATGGTCAAGGCTTGGGGTCATCCGCGACGGCATCGGGGCGCTCCTGTTCAAAGCCATGCATGCCAAGCCACCACTGCAGCGCGATGATCGCGCCCTTTGCGGGCTGGAGCAGTCCAATTGACAGGACCAGTGTCATTGGCAGGATGATCAAACCCAGACCCAGCAGCGAGAGACCAGCGCTCCGGGTCAAGCCGATGATAACTGGTGCCATCAGGTGGCCCGTCAGAAGGAGCGATACGTAGGCCGGGAAATCGTCAGCCGAATGGAGCGACCAGTCCTGATCGCATCGGGCACACCGCAAGACCGGCTTGAGAAACCGTCCGAAGAGCTTCGCTTCGCCGCACCTCGGGCAACGTCCCCGGATGCCACGCAGAACAGCTTGCCAGCCGGTGGCAGGCAGCCTGGCTCTACCGGTCAAAAGCGCAGGCGGAAGGATGGCCTTTGTCGTCCGCCCGGCGTGGATCCTGTCGGCCATTGTCTGCACGAAATCAGGCATCGAGGGGGACGCCGGGTCCGGCTAGCCGAACGCTTTCGTCGACATGCTCGGCGAACTGCCTGAAGTTGCGACGAAACCGCTCGGCGAGTCCAAGCGCGGCCGCCTCGTAGACACTCGTATCAGCCCAGGTCGCGCACGGATCGAGAATCTTTGGATCGACGCCCTCGACCGCGATTGGAACCTTGAAACCGAAGCAAGGGTCGGTGCGAAACGCACTCTCCTTGAGTTTGCCTGACAGCGCGGCATTCAGCAGCGCGCGGGTTACCTTGATCGGCATGCGCGAGCCGATCCCATAGGGCCCGCCTGTCCAACCCGTGTTGACCAACCAGCAATCGACACCGGCCGCGGCAATCCTTTCGCGGAGCAGATTGCCATAGACACTTGGATGGCGCGGCATAAACGGGGCGCCGAAGCAGGTTGAGAAGGTCGCCTCGGGCTCGGTCACACCGAGTTCCGTGCCCGCGACCTTCGCCGTGTATCCCGACAGGAAATGGTACATGGCCTGTTCCGGGGTGAGTTTCGCGATTGGCGCGAGCACACCAAAGGCGTCGGCCGTCAGCATGACCAGGTTTTTTGGAACCGGCCCCATATTGTCGCGGGACGCATTCGGGATGAAGTCTATCGGATACGCGCCGCGGCTGTTCTCCGCGAGCGATGCATCGTCGAGATCGAGCGTGCGCGTTTCGGGGTCCACGACAACGTTTTCAAGGATCGTTCCGAACCGCCGCGTGGTGGCATAAATCTCCGGCTCGGCTTCCGCCGAAAGCCGGATCATCTTGGCGTAGCACCCGCCCTCGAAATTGAACACGGCGGTGTCGGACCAGCCATGCTCATCGTCGCCGATCAGCGTGCGCGATGCATCGGCCGACAGGGTCGTCTTGCCCGTTCCCGACAGACCGAAGAAGATCGCGGTGTCGCCACCGGGCCCGATGTTGGCCGAACAGTGCATCGGCATGACGCCTTGCTGCGGAAGGATATAGTTGAGTACGGTGAACACCGCTTTCTTGATTTCGCCGGCATAGCCGGTGCCGCCGATCAGGATGATCCGCCTGCTGAAATCGATGGCGATGACCGTTTCGGAGCGGCAACCATGTCGCTTCGGGCTCGCCCGAAAGCCGGGCAGATCGATGATCGTGTAGTCCGGCTTGAAGGTCCTGAGCTCCTCGGCGGTGGGACGCACCAGCATCGTCCGGACGAAGCTCGAGTGCCAGGCGAGCTCGGTGAGGATCCGCACGCCGACGCGGTGTTCGGTTTGCGATCCTCCGAACAGGTCCTGGGCGAATACGGCATCGAGCGTCGCGAGATGCTCGAGAAAGTCGGCATGGAGGCTCTCGAATGCCTTACCGGTCATCGGCTTGGTGGCCTCTCCCCACCAGACGGTGTTGTCGGTCAGGTCATCACGCACGACGTACTTATCCTGAGCCGAGCGGCCAGTGTGCTGGCCTGTCTCGACCACGAGCGCCCCATGGTCCGACATGCGCCCTTCCCCGCGAACCAGTGCGAGCTCGATGAGCTGCGGCGTGCCCAGGTTTTCGCATATCCGGTTGCTGGCCTCGATGGCAGCTTTGGGATCTTCAAGCGTCGTGGTCACGAGTGGAAATGTTCCTTTGGAATTGATGGGCGGCGCAGAAGCCGCGCCCAGCCTGGACGTGTGATGCGACCGAACGCTAGCGGAAGCGAAGCGAGAGCCTGGGGCGATCGCTGGCGGTATCCTGGGAACCCTGCGGGCGCCTGCGATCGGCAAACCCGACATCGGGATGTTTCGGGTCAGCTACTGGTCGCGCGCTGGTCGCAACCAGACCTTCCGCTTTGTCAGCCATCGCAGGATATCCGTCCGAGAGCCGCTCGTCTTCGGTGCGCACCGCCGTTACCCTGATTGATGACACAGAGGATCTCCGACATCAGACCCGCGGCCTCCGCCGGCTTCAATTCGGCCTCACAAAGCGAACCATCGGAGCGGTGGAACGTTACGACCACCCGGAAATCACTCAGATCGCGCGGTATGGTCCGGAGATGGGCATTTACGTCGCTAACGGGCTCGCGCCTCGCATCCGTGCTGGCGGCGTACCTTGCCTCACTCGTCTCTCTTACGATTGCATGCATGAGGGCTATATACAGCATCTCGTTAGATTGTTAAGACTGATTTTTGATGCATTAGACATCACGTGGAGCCAATATGATTACCTCGCAGCAAATGCGGGCGGCGCGCGCCCTTCTTGGTCTCGATCAGCGCCAACTGGCGCAGCTGGCCGGGCTATCGCTGCCGACCATTCAACGGATGGAGTCGTCGGACGGCCAGGTGCGCGGGGTCGTCGACACTCTGGTCAAGGTGATCAACGCTCTCGAGGGCGCCGGCATCGAACTGCTGGGCGAGAATGCGCCGAGCACGGGCGCCGGGAGAGGCGTCCGGTTGTCTGAGTCGACCGCCGGCAAGATACGCGGTCAGGGACACTCCATCCTGTATGACAAGGCGGAGAGCTGAGCGAGAGCGACCGCGATGAACAGCTACACGCCCAAGTTGATAACGACCCTTCGGGAAGGGTACCCGCTCAGCACCTTCCGGGCCGATGCCGTCGCGGGCCTCACGGTTGCCATCGTCGCCCTGCCGCTTGCGATGGCGCTTGGCATCGCCAGCGGCGCATCGCCCGACAAGGGGCTCATAACCGCAGTGATCGCGGGATTCCTGATTTCCGCCCTCGGCGGTTCGCGGGTGCAGGTGGGCGGTCCTACCGGCGCGTTCGTCGTCGTTATCTTCAACGTCATTGCCCAGCACGGCTACGACGGACTTCTGATCGCGACATTCCTGGCCGGGTTCATCCTGATCGCGGCAGGAGTGTTCCGGCTCGGGCAGATGATCAAGTTCATCCCGCACCCGGTCGTGACCGGTTTTACGGCGGGCATCGCCGTCATCATTGCTTCGAGCCAGATAAAGGACTTCCTCGGGCTTTCGATCGCCGAGGTGCCCGCCGAGTTCTTGCCCAAGTGGCAGGCATATTTCGCGGCTATTTCGAGCACCAGCTGGGCCACTCTGGGCGTAGGCGCGGGCGCGCTTGGCATCATCGTCGCACTGCGCAGGTTGGCCCCAAAACTGCCAGGTTTCCTGATAGCCGTGCTCATCAGCTCGGTCGCTGTGGTTGTACTCCAGCTACCCGTGGACACTGTCGGTTCGCGTTTCCCCGACATCCCGTCGGGGCTGCCAACGCCCTCGTTTCCGGAAGTCTCGCTTGCCAAGATTACCGCGGTGCTTCCTTCCGCATTCACCATCGCGTTCCTGGCCGGAATCGAGGCTTTGCTCTCAGCCGTAGTTGCCGACGGCATGACCGGCACCCGCCATCGCTCCAACCAGGAGCTGATCGGTCAGGGGGTGGCCAATCTCGGATCGGCGCTTTTCGGCGGGTTACCCGCCACGGGGGCCATCGCCCGCACGGCGACCAATATTCGCTCAGGCGCAAAGACCCCCGTAGCCGGCATCCTACACGCCGTGTTCCTGCTGCTGTTCATTCTCTTCGCAACCGATCTCATGGCGTTCGTGCCGATGGCTGCGCTCGCCGCGATCCTGTTCATGGTCGCGTGGGGGATGAGCGAATACGAGCGGTTCATCGCCCTGTTGCGCATGCCCAACAGCGACCGCGCGGTCTTGCTGCTGACCTTCGGCCTGACGGTGCTGGTCGATCTGACGGTGGCGATCGGCGTCGGCGTCACTCTTGCATCGCTGTTGTTCATGGCGCGCATGGCGGAATCGGTGGAAGTCGATGCGAGCAGGCGACAGGACACCGATCTCGACTTCGAAGATGTTCATCAGCGCGAATCCCTGCCCGATGGCGTCGAGGTCTTTCGGATCACCGGTCCCTTCTTCTTCGGCGTCGCAGGCGAACTCCTCAATACCCTGCGCCGGGTCGGTCAATCGCCCAGGGTTATCATTCTTCGCATGCGGCTCGTGCCGCTCCTCGACTCGAGTGGACTGCAGGCTCTCGAGGAGTTCATCGAGCAAGCCCGGATCGCCGGCGCAAGAGTGGTTCTCTCAGGCGTGCAGGCCCAACCGCGTTCGATGCTTGAGAGGGTTGGCATCGGCGCAGATTCGGCAAAGGTGGACTTTGCCGCCGATTTTGCGAATGCCCAGACGCTGGCGCTCGGACTGCTCGAGGGTTCCAGGCCGCCGTCGCCATGACTAACGACCACCGGATATGAAAGCAGGCGAGATCATCGTGGCCCCATTAACATTTGATCCGTGCCACTTGAAGAGAGGGATGCAATGACGCGACCAAACATGCGCCAGCGCGATGGAGACTCGGTTCACCAGGCTCGGCGAGCAATTGCTTATTTGCCCGCACTGCTCGCAGCGTTTGTCGGCATGGTCAATGCCATCGGTTTTCTGGCATTCGGCGATGTCTTCCTGGCATCGCCGGACACCGGCGCAACCATCCTTGGCGTGAACTAGCCGGGCCAATCTGCCATCGCCTATTTCGCCGGGGCAATGATCGTGAGCTTTATCGCAGGGGTAACCGCGGTAACGCTCATCTCCGGTCGCGCATCGCGGCTCAGGCGGACCCTGGTCCTCTCGGTCAGTTCGCTCATCCTGCTTGGCGCGTTTGCAAGCTTGAGAGTCGATCTTCCCCTGGCCTCCGCGGTTCTCATGGCCATGGCCATGGGCGGCATCCATTGCGTCTTTGAGCGCGATCCCGCCTCATACCAGGAGGCGATGTCACCGTCAGCACAGGTTGTACGACTGGGTGAAGCACTTGCAGGTGCAGCCGGTGGAAGGAACGGCCGCAGAGTGGCGTTACACGCGTCCTACTGGCTCGCCTTTGCCGTCGGGGGGGTCGCGGGTGCGGCTGGCTGGCTTGGCCTGAATACCAGCGCGCTGCTCGCCGCTGCGGGCATTGGCGGCATGCTGGCTCTCGGGACGCGGCTCTTCGAGCGCGATTTGGCGGCGAGCTGAGGTGCCTTCAATATCTGCGGAAACCCCATGAGCGATGATGACTATCTTTTTGACGACGAGTCGGGTGAGTAGGTGCCGGCCTCCCAGCTCGCGCAACGCCGCGCTGCCACCGAACGCATCTAGGTACGTGATGCTATCGGCAATCTCCTCGCAGACGGAGACCAGGTGACCTTGGTCAAGGACCTTGAAGTCAAGGGCGCGGGCCGGACACTCAGACGAGGCACCGTCATAAAATCGATACGACTGACCGACGATCCGCAAGAGATAGATTGTCGGTACGACGGCATCAAAGGGCTGGTCCTGCGCGCTGAATTCGTGCGCAAGCGCGCCTAGTTGCGCATGAGCTTGTGATGACGTTCATCTGAAGTCTCTGCGTCGGTCCGATCCATGCCTCGGCGTCCCTGTGGACTGGCAGGGCAGGTCACTGTCGCCAACATGGCGCAAAGTCCTGTCCGGTCTATCACGGGCCTCGGTCCAATGGATCAAGCCACTCCAACGTGATGTTTTATGCATCATTAAATAGGTTTATTACCCCATTATTGTGCTGTATGTAAGGCATATGGCTCTGCGATGCATCACGCGAACAGTCTATCTTTGCGACGGCGCTTTGGTGGCGGTTGCCTTGCGTGCCCAACTGCAACGCTCCGGACGCCGAAGCCTGCGCGCAGCGGTTACGACCCAGCGGCTTTGGCCCGAGATGTGGCGGCGAGCCTTAGGAGATGGTTCGAAAAACGCGTCTGGATGGTTTCAAGCGTCCGCAGGACCGGCTGCCCGGGGTCGGCGCGTTGCCGCACGGCAGCGCTGCTTGATTGCGCCTGTGGTCGAACAATCTCCGGAGCGAGGAAACGATGGTTTACGCTGATATTGCCCTCCGGGAGCACGAGCAGACCACCACTATTGGCACGGGAGTGCAGTTTGCCGCCGTTCCGCATGAAGGCGATCACGTCGAGATAGACGGCAGTGCCTACACCGTCTGCTTCGTGACGCACACACCGAGCATCTACGGCATCGGTTCCAAGATTCGCGTAACAGTCGAGCCTGGCTGAACAGGTTGGTATGTCCGCGAGTTGCCGCAACGCCAACGGTGAAGCCGGAGTGCTCCCGATGAATGCCCCAGCTGGCGCTTCGGGACAGTCTGAAGCGCCGGCCCAGGAAATGCCGAGCTCCGAAGACATAATTCGCTCCATGCACGAGGCAACTGAGCGCGCAAGGGACGCAGCAGTTCACTGGCTGATGTTGCGGGAGCGGATGGCCAGACTTGTTGCGGAATCCGAGACGTTGCGATCGGACCCTCGCCGTGATGGAAAGGAACAGACACGATGACTTTCCTCTCGCCTCATCGGTCAGACTTCACGGCAGCGAGAATGGAGGCAATGCCGGGAAACGGCGAGGATCACGGAAGATCGGTCAGACGGAGAATTGCAGAACTGGAGGGTATTCTGGTTCGAGCCCGTACGATCGGAGCGGCACGGATCGCCGAGAGCTGCTCCCTCCAGCGTCGCCTCGACCATGCCAGAGAAGGTTACGTTTTCTGGACGGCCAAGGCCGAAGACGCCAGCCGAGCGGGCCGCCAGGATCTTGCAAAGGCGGCAACCGACAAGGCGCAGTTGGCCAATGACGAAGCTGTCGTTCTCACGGAGCAAATTGCTGGCGCTGGTCCGCTCCTATGTGACATCGAAGCCAAGATTGCTCAGATAGAATTCGCACTTCGCCGTTTGAGGCAGGTGCAATGTATCTCACGAAACCACCGAAGAGAGCGTTCCTTGCTGCGTTCCGATACGAACTCTCTTCGCTGATTACTTGAGTTTTAACCTGCATTGTGAAGGCGAAAGCGCTATATGGGATACATGGCGGGCGAATCCAAAAGGCCGACGACCGACGAGGAGTTGAAAGCGCGTTCCCTTGCGCGTTGGGAAAATGAGGGCGGCGCCAAAAGGGCGATGTCCAAGCACCACCCCATTGCACCAGTCTGCGACGATGGCGTCCCGGGTATCAATCAAGTGCGGCCATCTGCGTGCTTGTCGAGCGATCCCCGAAGCCCGCATGCGCCCTGAAACGGGCATCTGCGGCAAAATGGGCGGGTAGCTGCCGTCTGTCAGAACTCGTGGCGCCTTTACCCGACATTCGGCTACAACTGGATTGCCCAGAATGCATCTCCGGGCTGCGGTCGCGGAGGCGATGAAAGATTTGAGGCTCAGTGACATCGTCGTTCGATCGGAGCTCGGCGTGGTCAAGGGCGTCGCGGAAACATTCTGGTTCGGCTTCAAGGACAACGTCGTGGCGCGGAACCGGAATGACTAGGTCGATCTCCGATCCGTGTTGCGCGTGGGTTTGAGTGACCATGGTGCCAACGCCGACCGTATCCGCGAACTGCGTAGCCGAATGGCTGGGAGGCTGGGAGGCTGGGAGGCTAGGTAGTCAAAGCGCGAGTACTGGACGAGGACAACGCGCTGATTCATTTGCTCAACGGACGAAGGTCTGGCGAGCCGTGCAAACAGCTTGGCCCCAGACGGAAAGAAGCTCGGTCCTGTCGCGGATTGGGTGAACTGACGGTCGGTGGACTGTCGCTCTGAGACGGGTCGTCTTTTCGCCGTCGCTCGCAGGTTTGCGCCGACATCACGACCAACGTGCCTCACTTCCCAGCGCGGCCATTTCCTTGAGCTTATACCACTTTCGATTTGCTTCGCAGATAGACTGTAACCGATCAGCTGCTGCTAGCGAACACACAGCGACTGGCAGGTCGGGCTGCACAGCCGAGGCGTGGTCTGAACGGAGCGAGGGAAGAAATGGGGCTTACGGCAATGTACGGGCGAGGCATAAGGATGGCTTCAGGAAAGGTGCCCGAAGGCCTTGTGCTCCTGTTCGTGCGAATTGCCGTCGCTGGAATATTCTGGCGCTCGGGCCGCACGAAGATCGCGGAAGGCAGCGCCTTCCAGATCAGCGATGCGACATATTTTCTGTTCGACAATGAATACTCCGCTGTTCCCTTGCCCAGCGACTTCGCGGCAGTCGCTGCAACCGCCGCAGAACACTTCTTTCCCGTCCTGCTGGTGATGGGTCTCGCAACGCGCTTATCTTCATTGGCGCTGCTGGGTATGACCCTGGTCATCCAGATATTCGTCTATCCCGACGCCTGGTGGACCACGCACATGCTATGGGCTGCGATGCTGCTGGTCCTGATCGTCCGCGGTGCCGGCATTTTCTCCGCTGATCACCTGATTGCGAGGAATCGTGGCGAATGAAACCCGATGAACGCTCGATGGCACGGCTGACGGCCATGGCGCAGACCGGCGACCGCGATGCCTATCGCACGCTGCTGGTCGAGTGTCGCAGATGGCTGGGAGCCTATTTTGCAGGCAAGGTGCCCCCGCAATTTCGGGACGATCTCATCCAGGACACGTTGCTCTCACTTCACCGAAAACTGGCAACTTATGATTCAAAACGTGCTTTCCTGCCGTGGCTCGCGGCCATTGCGCGCTATCGCTGGGTCGATCAATTGCGCAGCCTGTATCGCAAATCCGAAACCGTGCTCGACGATAGCCACGCCGCGTGGAGCGACGAGCCCGCCATAGCGGCCCGGATCAGCCTCGAGCGGCTGCTGTCGCGCCTGCCGACCGGTCAGGCGGAGGTGATCGCGCTGGTCAAGATCGAAGGGCTGTCGATATCCGAAGCCGCTGCAGCATCGGGTCAGAGTGAATCGCTCGTCAAGGTCAACATCCACCGCGGGCTAAGACGTCTCGCAGCGTCGATAGAAAGTGAATGACAATGCCCCACCCCAACACCGATATGCTGATCGAGGAGCTGGTCGGAGGGCTCCAACCGGTCCGCCCTCTCAGCACGACCCGCGGAATGGTCGTGGCTGCGGCTTCCCTCGCGATTACCTTCGTCGCCGCGATAACGCTGACGGGGCTGCGCTGGGACCTGTCCATGCTCGCGGCAAGTCCGGTCTATGTCATCGCGACCGGCTCCTTTCTTCTGCTTGGAGCGATCGCGTCCTTCTCGGTCGTCATGCAGAGCAAGCCGCGGGTGGGCGCCGATCATTCCGGCTGGAGGTGGGCGGCGCTGATGCTTGCGATCCTACCCTTTGCAGCCATTGTCAGCAGCCTTGATAGCTGGCGCAGCGACTTCGCCTCTCCATCGGCATTCGACGGACTGGGCTGTGTCATGGCCGGCACGCTGTTCGGTCTGTTGACCTTTTCGGCGCTGACCTGGTGGCAACGCAAGGGAGCGCCGACGAATCCCGAGCGCGCGGGCCTTATGACCGGCGTCGCTTCGGGTTGTTTCGGGATTGCCGGTTTCTCGCTCAGCTGCGTGCACTCGGACATCATCCATATCGGCATCTGGCATACCGGTGCGGTCCTGGCCTGCGCTCTGCTCGGCCGCCTGGTCGTCCCGCCTCTTCTGCGCTGGTGACAGGGCGAGCCGTCAGCAGCTTGGGATCCGGGGCGGATCCCGCAAGGCCAGTGCGCCTGATCCTCGCTGGGGGGGTCATGCGCACCTGGCAGTGCTCGAGGACTGGCAGCACGAACCACTGCCCGGAACAGAGCGGATCCTCATCACACCACATCCGCGCATGGCCTATTCCGGCATGCTGCCAGGCTGGGTCGAAGGTATCTACCAGCGGAGCGAGCTGGAGATCGATATTACCTCGCTGGCAGCCGCGGCAGGGACGGATGTTCTGCTCGACGAGATTGTCGGGCTGGACGCCGATGCAAGACGGCTCTCGCTCGCCTCGGGCGATGTTCTTGCATACGACATACTCTCGCTAGGCGTCGGAGGGGGGCTCGACCTCTCCGCGTTCTCTGCCCTGGAAATTGTTCTCCCGGTGCGCCCGATCGACCGGTTCCTCGACCGTTGGCGCCGGTTTGAGACGTCCCTCGCGTGGGCGAGGCCGGTGCGGATCGCCATAGTCGGCGGCGGGGCTGCAGGCACCGAATTGGCCTTGGCGATCGCCGCCGGCTTCGGTGCCCCGGCAGGGCCCGCGCGGATAACCTTGCTGACCGGTCGCGATGGCCTGCTGGCCGGTCAAGCTTCGCCGGCCCGTGCGCGGGCAAGGGCCGCGCTCAAGGAACGGGGGGTGGCAATTCATGAAATCGATATCGAGGTATCTCAGGGCGGCGTGGTCCTGTCGCACGGCGGGACTGTCAGCTTCGACGCGGTGATCGCTGCCACCGGAAGCAATCCGCCTGAATGGTTGATCGACAGCGGCCTGACCCTCGGACCCGGCGGGGGCGTCGCCATCGGGCCCGACATGCGGAGTCGGTCGCATAAGGAGGTTTTCGCGGCAGGCGACGTTGCCGAGCGCACGGACTGCCAACTCGCCAGGTCGGGCGTGCATGCCGTCAAGGCGGGTCCGGTTCTTGCAGCAAACTTGCGCGCGGTGGTGCTGGGCAGGGAGCTGCGCCAATATCGCCCGCGAAGACGGACGCTCTATCTCCTGTCGACCGGTGAGCGGCGAGCGATCCTATCATGGGGCGGGTTCTCGGCGCAGGGTGCATGGGTGTGGTCCTTGAAGGACTGGATCGATCGCCGGTTCGTCACGCATTTCCAGCGGGTTGCGGCGAACGGACGCGGCCGGTCCATGCGATCCTCGCTGGCCCGCGCAATGGTTTCGCCTCCGGTTATCCGAACCGCGACCCAGGTTTCGCTGGTCGTCGGCACCTGCCTCAACGCAATCAATCAGGGTGACGAGCTTGTCTCCGGAGAAGCGATCTCCTGGGGCCGCGTCGCGCTCAACTACATCGTGCCATTTCTCGTTGCCGGCTTCAGCGGCGCCCGGGCGCGCCAGGCGATCGAGAACGCCATGCCGCTCAGCAGGGCGCATTCGGCAGAGCCAAACAGCTTCAATCCACCGATCAGGGACCTATGAATTGAAACGTCTCGCGCTTCTAACCGTCATCGTCGTCGTGCTCGCGTCCTGGTTCCTGTTCGACCTTGGCCAGTATGCGAGCCTCGATGCGATCAAGCAGCACCAGCAGGCCATCGCGGCGTTCTACCGGGACCAGCCGCTGCTGGTCCTGGCGGCGTTCTTCCTCGGCTATGTCCTGCTGACTGCCCTATCGTTCCCCGGCGCTGCACTCCTCACGCTGCTGGCTGGCGCACTCTTCGGCCTGCCGGTCGGTGTCATTGTGGTGTCCTTTGCCTCGACGATCGGTGCGACGCTGGCGTTTCTTGCCGCGCGATATCTCTTTCGCGATGCCGTCCAGTCGCGGTTCGGCGACCGCCTCAAGGCGATCAATGCCGGCGTCGAACGCGACGGCGCCTTCTACCTGTTCTCGCTGCGCTTGGTGCCCGTATTTCCGTTCTTCGCCGTCAATCTTCTGATGGGCCTGACGCCGATCCGCGTATGGACCTATTTCTGGGTCAGCCAGCTCGGCATGCTCCTGGGCACGATCGTATACGTCAACGCCGGCACGCAGCTTGCCGGCCTCACCGACATTCGCGATATCACAACCCCCGGATTGCTGCTGTCCTTCGCCGCACTCGGCCTCCTGCCGTGGATCGGCAAGCTCGTCATGCGCTGGGTCAGGCGCAGGAAGGTCTATCGAAAGTGGCAGCGCCCGCAGGCCTTCGACCGGAACCTCGTGGTCATCGGGGCCGGTTCCGCGGGCCTCGTCTCCTCCTACATCGCCGCGACGGTCAAGGCGAAGGTGACCCTTGTGGAGGCCTCCAAGATGGGGGGCGACTGCCTCAATTATGGCTGCGTTCCGTCCAAGGCGCTGATCAAGAGCGCAAAGGTTGCGCACCAGATGCGCGAGGCTCGGAAATATGGTCTGTCAGGGGTGGAGCCAATCGTCAGCTTTCGCGCGGTGATGGACCGCGTCCACCGCATAATCGCGGAAATCGAGCCCCACGACAGCGTGGAGCGCTACTCTGCCCTGGGTGTCGATGTG
>CAZHWG010000022.1:9737-12721 GCA_964535925.1 uncultured Sphingorhabdus sp. | reverse complement strand
CACGACTGGGGCGGGGCGATCGCCTGGCTCGTGGCGCTGATGGGCGGGCCGAAAGAAACCGGCGGCAACGGCCGGGTTGCAAGGCTCGTCATCCTCAACGCGCCGCATCCCTACAAATTCCAGCAGGCGGTGATAGACGACGAGGGTCAGCGCGCCGCCTCACAATATATCCGCGATTTCCGCGACCCCGCCAACGATGCGCTGATCGCCGAGCAGGGGATCATCGGCATGCTGATGAAGGCGGTGCGGTGGGAGCGCAGCACCGCGCTGACCGGCAACGAGAGCGCGATCATGCTGCGCAACTGGCAGGAACCCGGCGCCGCGATGGGCATGCTCAACTGGTACCGCGCGACGCAGCTCGTCGTTCCGGCGATGGACGAGGATGCCGAGCGACCGGCGATGCTCGACGCGCCGTTTCCGATGATCGCGGTTCCGACGCTCGTCATCTGGGCGACCGACGATCTGGCGCTGCGCCCCTGCCTGATCGACGGGCTCGATGAATATGTCGCGGACCTGACCTTGGTGAAAGTCCCCGACTGCGGGCATTTCGTCCCGTGGGAGGCACCCGAGGCGGTTAATGCCGCCATGACCGACTGGTTGACGAAAACCGCCTAGTCGGCGTCCCATTCGATCCATGCGCCGTGCGCATGGGCGGTGGCGATCTGGGTCCAGTCGGGCGCGGCGGGCCAATGCCTAACGCGCAATTCGTGGCGGAAATTGGTCCGGTTGGCCTCGAGCATGATCCACGCCAGCGGCGTTTCAGGCGTCGCGCGCGTACCCGCCGCGGTCATCGCCGCCTTGACGCGTTCGCGGCTCGCCTCGGGAACATATTGCCAGACGATCGAGTGCATCAGGACGCGCGTCGTACCCGCCTCCTGCGGCGCGGCGAGCATGGCTTCGACGAAATCGGCGGCGTCGGCGCGCGCGAGATCGGGCGCGACGCGCTGCGCCTCTAAGATCGCGGCCTCGAACCGGGCAAAGCGCTCCTTGTGTTCGGGCCAGATATAGGCGCGCAGCCTGTCGGCCTGCACCGGATCGGTGAGGTCGACCGGGGCGACGTCGCAGCCCTTCGCGCCGAGTATCTCGATGCGCTGATCGGGCGGCGGCGATCCGCGCCATTCGGGCGAGAACTGTAGATCAGCGTTGGCCGGACCGATGGTCACGCCGCCCAGATCGTAGCGATAGCGCTCGAGCATCAGGTTGATCCCCGCGCTCGATCCGATCTCGTGAAGCGCGAACCGCGCTGGCAGGCCTTGTTCGGCGAGCCACAGCAGTGCGGCGATGAACCCCGCCGAGCGCCCCGCCTCGTTGGTCTGCGGCGGGCTGTCGAGCCATGGCAGCAGCGCGTAGCCGCGTTCGGCGATGATCGTCGCGATGCCCTTGCGTACCGCAAGATCGCGCGCGACGCCGGCATAGGCGGGATCGAGTTCGGGCGCCTTGCCGGCCAGGTGGAGAGCGTGGAAGCCCGCGGCGCAGCGTAGCGGCAGCGCGTCGGCGAGCGGGGCGCCCTGCCAGCCGAGAACGCGCTGGCCGAACACGCTGTCGTCGTCAATCGCGGCGGCAATTCCGGCGACGATCGCGCCAGTGACCGGGGCGCCGTTCGCCTCGCAATAAGCGACCTGGTTGGCGAAGGCGGCGCGGACATCGTCGGGGCTCGTCATGGCCGCGCTCATGCCAAGCGGGGCACATGGCGTAAAGTGCAGCTTTGCTTTCGGACGCAACGCAATCTAGAGAGCGGCGCATGTCCGCATCCAAACCCAATCCGCGCAGTGCCGCGCGTCTCGCCGCCGCCCAGGCGCTCTACCAGCGCGAAATGGAGGGCGGCGAGCTTGCTCCGCTGCTCCACGAGTTCCACGCCCATCGCCTCGGCGCGTTGATCGAGGACGACCAATATGCCGAGGCCGATCCCGATTTCTTCGACGATGTCGTCGCCGGCGTGGTCGCGCGCGCCGAGGAGATCGACGCGGCGATCTCCGCAAAGCTGGCCAAGGGCTGGAGCCTGACGCGCCTCGACAAGCCGATGAAGGCGATCCTGCGCGCCGGCGCATACGAGTTGATTGCGCGGTCCGACGTTCCGCGCGCGACGGTGATCAGCGAATATGTCGAGGTTGCCAAGGCATTTTACGACAGGCGCGAGAGCGGCTTCGTCAACGGCCTGCTCGACGCGATTGCCAAGGACGTGCGTAGCTAACGCTGTCTTGCCATACCGCTTTATGGAGGCGAAATGACCGGCGAATTCAGCTTTATCGACCGGCTCAGGACATTTGCGACGCACCCTGCCGCGCGCGGTCTGGCCGACGATGCCGCGGTGCTGTCGCTGCCCGCGGGCGAGATCGTCGTGACGCACGATATCCTGGCTGAAGGCATCCATTACCTCCCCGATACCGCGCCGCACGATGTCGCGGCGAAGCTGATCGCGGTCAACCTGTCCGATCTTGCCGCCAAGGGCGCGCGGCCGCTTGCCACCGTGCTCGGCTACACGCTGGGCGAGAGCGCGTGGGACATGGCGTTTGCCGCAGCCTTGGGCGAAGTGCTTGCAAGCCATGACCTGCCGCTGATCGGCGGTGATACGGTGCGATTGGCAGCAGCATCGCCGCGCGTGCTAGGTCTCACGGTGGTGGGCGCCGGGCCCGCGGGCGGAGCGCCTGCACGCAGCGACGCGAAGGCGGGCGATGCGCTGTGGGTCACGGGGACGATTGGCGAGGCAGGCGCGGGGCTCGTGCTGTGTCGCACGGGCGCGACCGAGCCCGCGGAATTGGTCGACGCCTATCTCCGCCCGCACCCGCTGATTGCCGAAGGACAGGCGCTCGCCGCCCATGTTACCGCGATGATGGACGTCTCCGACGGGTTGCTGATCGACGCGGCGCGGATGGCGCAGGCTTCCGGACTGGCCGTGAGCATCGCGATCGACGCGGTGCCGCTGTCCGACGCGCTGATCACGCATGCGGGGGACGATCGCGACGCCCGGCTGGCGGCAGCAACTG
>CAZHWG010000022.1:0-9727 GCA_964535925.1 uncultured Sphingorhabdus sp. | reverse complement strand
AACTGCGGGTGACGATTACCAGCTGCTGTTCGCGCTTCCCGCCGGCCAGACTCCACCCGTTGCTGCGACGCGCGTCGGGGCATTTGCCGAGGGTGAGGGACTCGCGCTGAGTTGGCAGGGCGCGCCGCTGGCGCTGCCCGATTCGCTTGGCTTCACACACTGATCGCGAGCGACTCGCGGATCGCCGCGCCTAGCGGCTTGCCCTCCCTCCCAAATGCCGACATAAGTTGGCTCACGTCCCTGCTCGGGGATGATCAAGCTATTGGCCAGGGGGCTGCCGACAGCGAAACCCGCGTTTCAAGACGGGGAGCTGATCACCGGTGCCGTCCCTTTGCGCCCAGGGGAAGGAAACACCAATGACCCTCGTTACCATCGCCATAGTGTGCGGCATCATCGCCGTGCTCTACGGCCTCATTACCAGTCGACAGGTGCTCGCAAGCTCCGCCGGCAGCGAAAAGATGCAGGAAATCTCCGCCGCGATCCAGGAAGGCGCACGCGCCTATCTCGGCCGGCAATACCGCACCATCGCGATGGTCGGCATCGTCGTCGCGATCCTCGTCGGCATCTTCCTCGGACCGCTTTCGGCCGCAGGCTTCGTCCTCGGCGCGGTTCTCTCGGGCGCCGCAGGCTTTCTCGGCATGAACATCTCGGTCAAGGCGAACGTGCGCACCGCCGAGGCGGCGCGCAACTCGCTACAATCGGGCCTCACTGTCGCATTTCGCGCAGGTGCCGTCACCGGCATGCTCGTGGCGGGTCTCGCGTTGCTCGCGATCGCGCTGTTCTTCGGCTATCTCACCAGCATCAAGGGTGATGCCAGCAACAGCCGCGAAGTCATCGACGGCCTGCTCGCACTCGCCTTCGGTGCCTCGCTGATCTCGATCTTCGCGCGTCTCGGCGGCGGCATCTTCACCAAGGCAGCCGACGTCGGCGCCGACCTCGTCGGCAAGGTCGAGGCCGGCATCCCTGAGGATGACCCACGCAACCCCGCGGTCATTGCCGATAACGTCGGCGACAATGTCGGCGATTGCGCCGGCATGGCGGCCGATCTGTTCGAAACCTATGTCGTCACCGTCGGTGCGACCATGGTCTCGATCGCGCTGCTTGTCACCGGCATCGATGCGGCTGCACTCGACAGACTGATGGCGCTGCCATTGCTGATCGGCGGCGTGTGCATCATCACCTCGATCATCGGCACCTACATGGTCCGGCTCGGCAAGTCGCAGTCGATCATGGGCGCTCTCTACAAGGGCTTCCTGACCACCGCGATCCTGTCGATTCCCGCAATCTGGTGGGCGACGGGCTATGCCGTCGGCGACATGAACACCGCCATCGGCGGCGGTTTGACAGGCGAAGGCGCGTTTACCGGCATGGACCTGTTCTGGTCGATGATGGTTGGTCTCGGCGTTACCGGACTGATCGTCTGGATCACCGAATATTACACCGGAACCAACTACCGCCCGGTTCGCTCGATCGCCAAGGCGTCCGAGACGGGCCACGGCACCAACGTCATCCAGGGCCTTGCGATCTCTCTTGAAGCAACGGCCCTGCCGACGCTGGTGATCTGCGTCGGCATCGTCGTCGCCTACCAGCTCGCCGGGCTCATCGGGATCGCCTTTGCCGCGACCGCGATGCTTGCGCTGGCCGGGATGGTCGTCGCGCTCGACGCTTACGGCCCGGTCACCGACAACGCCGGCGGCATCGCCGAAATGGCGGGCCTCGACGAAAGCGTGCGGACCAAGACCGATGCGCTCGACGCGGTCGGCAACACGACCAAGGCGGTGACCAAGGGCTATGCGATCGGTTCGGCGGGGCTTGCCGCGCTGGTGCTGTTCGGGGCGTATACGGAGGATCTCAAATTCTTCTCGCCCGACCTCGGCATCACCGAAACGCTGACCTTCTCGCTTTCCAATCCCTATGTCATCGTCGGGTTGCTGCTCGGCGCGCTGATGCCGTACCTGTTCGGCGCGATGGGAATGACCGCGGTCGGCCGTGCGGCCGGCGCGGTGGTCGAGGAAGTGCGTGGCCAGTTTCGCGACAATCCGGGGATCATGGCGGGTACGTCGAAGCCCGATTATGCCCGCACCGTCGATCTCGTCACCAAGGCGGCGATCAAGGAGATGGTGATCCCCTCGCTGTTGCCGGTGCTCGCACCGATCGTCGTCTATTTCGTCGTCGAAGCCGTGGCGGGACAGGCCAACGCCTTCCAGGCGCTCGGCGCATTGCTCCTTGGGGTAATCGTCTCGGGCCTGTTCGTCGCGATCTCGATGACCTCGGGCGGCGGCGCATGGGATAACGCCAAGAAGTACATCGAGGACGGCCATCACGGCGGCAAGGGCAGCGAAGCCCACAAGGCCGCGGTGACCGGCGATACCGTCGGCGATCCGTACAAGGATACGGCGGGACCCGCGGTCAACCCGATGATCAAGATCACCAACCTGGTGGCCTTGCTCCTGCTCGCCGCGCTGGCACAGAACGCGGTCGGCTAAGCCCGAACGCCTACGTCCAAAAGCTGCAAACGCGATCACCCCGCCCGGTGCAGACCGGGCGGGGTTTTCTGTGGCGCCGCACCGCGCCCTCTCGCTCGCCGCGTCGCCACGATTTTTTAAGCCCCTGCTGCTATGGCTAGGCGCAATGAAAAGCTTTGTCCCCCAGCTCGTTTCGGCAATTCCGGTGTTGCCCGCCTATGTCGAGGGCAGGGCTGCGCGGCCGCGTCGGACCGATGCCGGCATTCGCGTCGTCGCTGTCGGTGAGCTTGGCGAGGGATTGGGCGCGACATGGGACGCCCTGTCGGCGCGTGCGGCAGAGCCCAATGTCTTTGCCCGGCGCTGGTTTCTTGCGCCGTCGCTGGCGCACTGCGCGGCGTCGAACGCCTGCGAGCTGGTCGCACTGATGCGCGGCGATGAGGCAATCGGCATGGTCCCGCTTGCGCGCGAAACGCGTTACGGCCCGATCCCGGTGGCGCATGTCGCCGACTGGACGCACCCCAACATGTTCCTTAGCGGTGCGCTGTTGGCGCGCGGCGAAGAACGCGCGGGATGGACCGCGCTGCTCAATTCTCTTGTCGAGCGCGGCGAAAACTTTGCCCTGTTCGGTCCGTTCGATCGCGATGGACCGACGGCGCGGGGACTGGTCGACGCGGCAGGCGAAGCGGGCTTTAGCTGCCGATTGGTGCGCCAGGAAAACCGCGCTTTGTTGCAAAGCATCTTGCCTAGCGAGGCCTATTGGCAGGCCGCGCTGTCGGCCAAGAAGCGCAAGGAATTGCGCCGCCAGGAACGACGGCTGGGCGAGCTTGGCGTCCTCGCCTTCGACTGGCTCGACGAAGATGCCGACCTGCCGCGCTGGTGCGACGATTTCATCGACCTGGAAAACTCTGGCTGGAAGGGCCGCGAAGGGTCGGCGATGGCTTCCGATGTTGCGACCGAGCACCTGTTTCGCGAGGTCCTGAGCGGTGCGCAGGCCGTCCGGTCGCTGGCGATGTGCCGCCTGACGCTCGACGGACGACCGATCGCGATGCTGGTCACGCTGATTGCCGACGGCGCGGGCTTCTCATTCAAGACGACCTATGACGAGGCGCTCGCCGCCTATTCGCCCGGCGTGCTGCTGCAGCGCTACAATCTTGACCTGCGCAGCCGCGCGGGGCTCGATTGGATCGACAGCTGCGCGCGGCCCGACCATCCGATGATCGATGCGCTGTGGACCGAGCGCCGCGCGCTCGCCTGGTATGCCGTATCGCTGACAGGCGGGGTGCCTCGCTGGGCTTTCGAGGCGGTCCACGCGCTCAAGGCAGTGAAGCGGCGCCTGCGTGGCCTGCCCGCGTTGCGCGACACAATGACGGGGGAATGCGCATGAACGCTCCGGTGACGACAGCGCGCGACGCGCAGTACGAGACGCCATCAGGCGCGGTGTTCGATTCGACTGCGCGATCGGCCTTTGCCGCGGCGTATCCCGAAACGTCGATCAAGCTTACCCACGGATTGCGCGACCACCGCCTGCTCGGGCTCGACGCGCTCGCCGACATGGCGGCGCGGATGAGCCCGGATGACATCGAATATAATCGCGGCGATCTGCCGACCGGGATCCGCGCCGAGGACGTGCCCGCCAATGGCCTGTCGATCGGCGACACGATCCGCACGATCGACACCAACGGGTCGTGGATGGTGATCAAGTTCATCGAGAAGCTGCCCGAATATCGGGCTTTGCTGCTCGACCTGCTCGGCGAGCTCGAACCGAGCGTCAGTGCGACAACGGGCGAGATGCTGACGCCGCAGGGGTTCATCTTCCTGTCGTCGCCGGGTTCGATGACGCCGTTCCATTTCGATCCCGAACACAATATCTTGCTACAACTGCGCGGGAGCAAGACGATGACGGTGTTTCCGCCGGGCGACGAACGCTTCGCCGACCCGACCGCGCACGAAACCTACCATCGCGGCGGACCGCGCAACCTCGCCTGGGCCGAGGCGATGGCCGACGGGGGCAATCGCGTCGATCTCGCCCCCGGTGAGGCGGTCTACGTTCCCGTCATGGCGCCGCATTTCGTCCGCAACGGCAAAGCCGCCTCGGTCTCGCTATCGATCACCTGGCGCTCGGAATGGAGCTATCAGGAAGCCGACGCGCGCTGCACCAATGCGATGTTGCGGCGGATCGGGCTCAACCCCGCACCGCCACCGCGCTGGCCACGCCATTCGGCAATCAAGGCCAATCTGTGGCGGGCCGCCCGCCGACTGCGGCTCGTCGCCGATTAGGCACGCGCGACGACGCTTTCCTTTTCCGGCCGATACCGCTATGCGCGCCATCGCGGCAATTCCCGCGCGACTACAAACCCATGAGGATCGATGGCCAAGGAAGAACTGCTCGAAATGCGTGGAACCGTTGTGGAATTGCTTCCCAACGCGATGTTCCGCGTTCGCCTCGAGAACGACCATGAGATTCTCGGCCACACCGCGGGCAAGATGCGCAAGAACCGCATCCGCGTGCTGGTCGGCGACGAAGTCCTGTGCGAGCTGACGCCTTACGACCTGACCAAGGGCCGGATCACGTATCGCTTCATGCCCGGCCGCAGCGGACCGACGCCCAACGCCTGATCCGCCCAACGCCTGATCCGACAACGCGCGGGCAGCGTCATCGCCACGAAGGATCCATGCGCCTCATTCTCGCCTCGTCATCGCCGCGCCGGCTCGATCTGCTTGCCAGTATCGGCATCGTGCCCGATTCGATTGCGAGCCCCGATATCGACGAAACTCCCCGTAAGGCAGAGGTTCCGCGCCATTATGCGCTGCGCCTCGCCGCCGAAAAGGCGCGCGCGATCGCGCGCACCGCTGACGAGGTCGTCCTTGCGGGCGATACCGTCGTCGCGCTGGGTCGGCGGATCCTTGACAAGGCGCACGACGCCGACGATGTCGCCAGATTTCTCGGCCTGCTGTCGGGTCGCCGCCACAGCGTGCTCAGCGCGATCGCGGTGATCGACGGGGCAGGGCGCGTGCGCACGCGCATTTCCGAAAGCACTGTCCGCTTCAAGCGCCTCGCGAGCGACGAGATCGCGGCCTATGCGGCATCGGGCGAAGGCGTCGGCAAGGCGGGCGGCTATGCCATCCAGGGCCGCGCCGCGGGCCTGATCGCGTGGATTGAGGGCAGCCATTCGGCGATAGTCGGCCTGCCGCTCTACGAAACGCGCGTCTTGCTGCGCAGCGCCGGCATCGCCTGTGGCTGAATGGCTTTATGAGGACGGGATCGGCGAGAAGCGTGCGATCCTGATCGAAGACGGCGACATCGTTGCGGCCGAGGTCGACCGCGACGGCGGGCTGCGCGTCGGCACGATCGCCGAGGCGCGCCTGGTCGAGGCGGATCCGCGCAGTGGCGGTGTCGTGCGCTTCGCCGACGATCACGAAGCGGTGGTCGCGCGCGTTCCTGCCGGCATCTCGATCGGCGCGAGCCTGACCGTCGAGGTCACGCGCGAAGCGATGCCCGAACCGGGCAAGATCAAGCGTGCGGTCGCCCGGGCATCGGACGAGGCACCACGCACCGCGCCGAGCCTGTACGAGCGGATCGTCGCGAGCGATGCGCCGGTCATCCGGACCAGCGCGCACGATGCCATCGACCGTTTCGAGGAGGCCGGCTGGAGCGAGCTGCTCGACGAGGCGGCGACCGGCGAGATCGCTTTTAATCGCGGCGCGCTGCGCATCTCGCTGACCCCGGCGATGACGCTGATCGATATCGACGGTGCGGCCGGGGACGCCTACGCCCTCGCGACTGCGGGAATCGAAGCCGCGGCGCGCGCGATCGTGCGAATGGACATCACGGGTTCGATCGGCATCGACCTGCCGACGGTGGCCGACCGAGCTCAGCGCCTTGCGCTCGCCGATGCGCTCGACGCCATCGTCCCGCAGCCGTTCGAGCGGACCGCGGTCAACGGCTTCGGCTTTCTCCAGCTGGTGCGACGACGGTTGCGACCGTCGCTGGCCGAGCTTATGCGCTATCGCCCGATCGAGAGTGCCGCGCTCGCGCTGCTGCGCCGCGCCGAACGGTCGCGCGGCAGCGGCCCGGCGCGCCTCGTCGCCGCACCGCCGGTCGCTGCCTGGCTCGAAGGCCGCGCCGCGCTGGTTGATCAGCTGGCGCAACGACTGGGGCGCAGCGTCGTTATAGCAAGTGCGCAAGGCGAAGGTTTGGATGGCGGTTATGTCGAGTGAGAAAACCCGCGTGACTCTGGGAAAATGCCCGATCTGCAAGCAACCAGCCCAGGCTGAATTCCGCCCATTCTGTTCGCGCGGCTGCCGCGACCGCGACCTGATGCAATGGTTCGGCGAAGGCTATGCCCTGCCCGGCGCGCATCCCGCCGAGCTTGACGACGAGCGTGAGGAAAAAGACGATTTCTAAGGGGCTGGACAGCGCGCCCCGCGCGCCTCTATAGGCCGCGTTCCAATGCCCATGCCCGGGTAGCTCAGTTGGTAGAGCACACGACTGAAAATCGTGGTGTCGGCGGTTCGAATCCGCCCCCGGGCACCATTATTCCAAAGAAATGCTAGCGGCACGGTGAGTGCGCGCACTCTTGGCCACGGAATGGCGCAGCTGCGCGACTCTCTGCCCATCTGATTACGCTTCGGAATTTTGCAGAGACGAATTGGCGGCGGCCAAAGTCGGATAATCGGGCGCCGTTCTCAGATCGCAGATTCGGCGGTCGGCCGATGCGATGCGCAGCTACCAGCAATAGATGTTAGAAACCGAGCACCTTGCGCTGGTCATTCCAGTCTATCGGCAAGCCGGTGGCACGCGCCAGCTTTTGGCGGTTAAGATGGACTGGCTGCCGCCCTTCTAGAATCGCCGTCATGATATCGGGTGCGAGGTAGCTGACCCGTAATAGCACCCTGAAATAGTCACTCGAGAGTCCGTGGGCCTGGGCAAGTTGAGCAAGTGAGGCGCCCTCGCTATTCTCCAAGGCATGGCGAGCCATATGCGCTTTAACGACGAGCTTTATGAGCGACCGGTCGCGATGCACGATGGAGGCGTTTTGTGGCGGCTCGACAAGCCGAACTTCCTTGCCGCGCCGTGCCAGCTCAACCGCTACGTTTTGGGATCTGGTTCCAAAAGCATCTTCATCAATGAAGTGTATCTTGACCCCCAATCTGGACACGATAAGCTTCTCGATGAAGTCGTGAACGTCTCGACGAGTGAGCGGCAAGTTCGTGTTTTCGACTTTGGTATCAGGATAGCGCTTACGCAATTGCGCCAGAACTATGCCCTCAAGGTCGCCCGCTGGCACCCGTAGCTTCTGCCTTTTGTTACCTTTGGCCGAGGCGTAATATCGGTAACGCTTACCCCGTTTACAGGCATGATCGGCGAGCATTCTGGATCCACCGCTGTCGTAGATCAGGCCGGCCAAGGGGCTGGGAAAGTCGGCATTGAGCCCGTTGATCGTGTTGGCGCGATTTTGTGACAAGAGGTCGCCAACGGCTTCAAATGTCGATCGATCAACGATCGCTTTGTGTTCGCCACGAAAGCACGCGCCCTTGTGAGTGACCTCGCCAAGATATGTCCTGTTTTTAAGGATGGTATACAGCGCACCGCGACTGAACGCGGCACCGCCGGAGACTCGACCTCCCCTGCTTTGCCGTCGGGGAGATTTTACACCGCGCTCTTCAAGCTGCATCGCCAGAGCAGACACGGACCCGAGTGTGAGATATCGCTCGAAGATATTACGAACCATTGCTGCCTGGTGTTCATCGACAACGAGATGCCGGTCTTCGACCACATAACCAAGCGGTACCACGCCGCCCATCCACATCCCGCGTGCCTTTGATGCTGCAATCTTGTCTCGAATTCGTTCGCCGGTAATTTCTCGTTCGAATTGGGCGAACGAGAGCAACACATTGAGCGTAAGCCTGCCCATGCTGGATGTTGTGTTAAATGCCTGAGTGACGCTGACGAACGAGGCATCGTTGTCGTCCAGAATTTCGATTATCCGCGCGAAGTCGGCAAGGCTGCGAGTGAGGCGATCGACCTTATAGACCACGATCACATCGATTTTGCCGGCCCGGACATCCTCCATGAGATGTGAAAGCCCGGGCCGCTCCATGTTACCGCCCGAATAGCCTCCGTCATCATAGTGTTCGGGAACTAAGGTCCATCCTTCGTGTCGCTGGCTTTCGATATAGGCGGCACACGCCGCGCGCTGCGCATCCAGGCTGTTGAACTCCTGCTCGAGCCCGTCCTCGGTCGATTTGCGCGTATAAATAGCACATCGACGCCTCGTTGGATCAGTTCCTGGCATCGACGCTCGCCTTGAGTCCGAAGAAACGGGGCCCCGACCAGGCTGTACCGGTGATCTTGCGGGCGATCTGGGTCAGACTGCGAAAATGTCGCTCCTCGAATTCAAATCCCTGATCAAGAACTTGGACCTGGTAAATTTTTCCGTGCCATTGACGCACCAGCCGGGTGCCTGGTTTCAGGCTCAACCCCGCACTTAGTTTTATGTCGCCGGTTTCAACCAATTCGTTCGCAAACCGATCGAGCATTCGTCCGATGGCAGGTGTTACACCTCCTTCCATTCTCTCCTGCTTGCGCCATGTAATTGCGCGAGTGATCAACTCTCGACCAAGGCCCTTGGGCGCGACGTTGCCCTTGTGTAGCCTTCGCCATTCTGCGCGCAATTGGGCCGCAGAGAGCTTCGCGAAGTCAACGTCGACCATCCTTAATTCTCGATACGGTAACTAGTTGCGCCGTCGTTTCGACTCTCCTTTATGATCTCCCGGCCCTTTTTTCGTAGGCCGGTCAAAAACGAACGACAGCTGTGCGCCTGCCAGCTCGTTGACGTCGCGATCTCGTCGAGTGTGGCTCCCTGGTTTCGTTTAAGAAGTCGTTCGACTTTGAGTGCCTTGGTTTGACGAGGGCGGGGCGGGAATATTTTTTGTGACGCCACTGAAGAATTTCGCATGGTGGTTCTCCTCACGGACAACTTGATTGTCGTCCCACCACGCAAAGCCTCGGGCGATCTCGCGCTGAGGCTTTAGCGGCAGCCATCACTCCCGCGCCGACACCAACGCTCTGATCGAAAGTGAAGTCCAGTCGAATGTCGGCTTTGCGCCCCAATATCGGACGTTCGAAGCGTGGCGGTGATCGCCTATCAACGGACTGGCAGCTTTTCGCGAGTGAAGGCACAGGCCTACGTCTGATATTGGGTGGCTAGCGGACGCTCGTCGCTTCAGCGCGTAGCAGAGGGATAGCCTCGCGGAGCACC
>CAZHWG010000021.1:0-12856 GCA_964535925.1 uncultured Sphingorhabdus sp. | reverse complement strand
GAATGAGTAACCGCCGTATCGCCAAGAGGTTGGGCATTGGCGAGGCGACGGTGCAGGAATTCGGCAGCGCCAACGAGGTGTTGATCCGCACACCGGTGCCGAAGGGCGACGAGGATTCGGCCAATACCGCCGCCGACAAGCTTCGCGCGGGCATCCTCAAGGCCTATCCCGATGCCAAGGTCGGCAGCGTCGATACCGTGTCGGGCAAGGTTTCGGGCGAATTGCTCCAAACCGGCGCGTTGAGCCTCGTGCTCGCGATGGTGGCGATCTCGATTTACATCTGGTTCCGCTTCGAATGGCAGTTCGGCGCGGGCGCGCTGTTCGCGTTGTTCCACGACGTGTCGCTGACCTTCGGCTTTTTCGCGCTGACGCAGCTCGAGTTCAACCTCAACATCGTCGCCGCGCTGCTGACGATCATCGGTTATTCGCTCAACGATACGATCGTCGTGTTCGACCGGATTCGCGAGAATCTGAAGAAGTACCGCAAGATGGACATGACGGCCCTGCTCGACCTCAGCGTCAACGAGACGCTGGCGCGCACCGTGATGACGTCGCTGACGATGATCATCGCGCTGGTTGCGTTGCTTATCTGGGGTCCGGCGGTAATCTTCGGCTTTACCGCGGCGATGCTGCTCGGCCTGTTCGTCGGCACCTATTCGAGCGTCTACATGGCCGCGCCGTGGCTGATCTGGCTGCACGTCAAATCGGACAGCTTCGTGCCGGTCGATAGCGGCACCGGCACCGCCGAGCGCGTCACCGACGACGGCGCGCGAGTTTGAGCGCGCGATGACGATCGCGCTTCGCCGCGATGAAGCGGGCAGCGGCCCGATCGTCGAGCGGATCGAAGGCGGCGGGTTTCGCACGCAGGAACATTATTTCGCCGACGGCGTTATGCTGACCCCGCGCCGCGCCGAGACCTGGACGGGGACGCACGACGCCGCGGCGCTCGATCGCGCGGCGATCGAACATCTGCTGGCGATCTGGGGCGAGGGGCTGCCAGAATTCATCGTCCTGGGTACCGGGACCACCCAGATATTCCCGCCCGCCGCGCTGCGCCGGACGATCGAGGGCGAAGGCATCGGCCTTGAGGTGATGGACAGCCGCGCCGCGGCGCGTGCCTGGTCGGTACTGCGCGCCGAGGACCGCGAGATCGCCGCGCTGCTGCTGCCGCTGCGCTAAAGCCCGGCGCTCGCTTGCCAGAAGGCCGTAAGTTCGCGGCCGTTCCTGTTCCAGTCGAACCGGTCGCGCACCGTTGCCGAAACCGCCGATTGCGCGGGCGGATCGGCGAGAATGGCCGAGACCGCCGCAATGATTTCCGCCACATCCCAGCCGACGATCCGTCCGGCGACGGAATCGCGCACCAGCTCGCGCGCACCGCCGGCGCCGCTGATGACGAGCGGCGTGCCGCAGGCGAGCGATTCGACCCAGGCGTTGGCGAGGCCTTCGGATTCGGACGGCATCACGGTGACATCGGCGGCGGCATAGAGCGCGGGGAGGTCGGCATTGGCGACCGGACCAAGAAACCGGACGCGCCCGGCGACGCCGAGATCGCGCGCGAGAGTACGGTAATCGCGTTCGCGTTCGCCGCGTCCGGCGATCAGCAACGTTGCCTCGGGCAGATCGCGCAGCGCCGCAATAACAAGATCCTGGCGCTTGCGTTCGATCAGCGCGCCGACGCACAGGAGCACGGGACCGGTGAGGCCGCGCGCGGTCTTGGCGGCGGTCCGGTCGAGCGGGCGAAAGCGGCCGTGATCGACACCGGTATAGTGCACCGCGATCCCGTCCGCTTCCATGCCGAGCGCGACCATGTCGGACTTGAGCGCTTCGCTGACGGCCAGCGAGCGCGCTGCCGCCGCGCCCGTCGCGCGGACCTGTTCGGAACTGTGCTTGCGATGGCCCCAATGGCTGATGTCGGCGCCGCGTGCCTTGGCGATAAAGGGCACGCCCAATTTGCCCGCGATCCGCATCGCGGCGGGGCCGTCGGGATAATAGAATTGCGCGTCTATCAGGTCGGGCGCGAGCTGGCGTGCCAGCGGCATGACCGCGCGCGCGATCAACGCGGGGTTCCAGCGGCCGCTGAGCCCGGGCAGCAGGCGAAAGCGCGGGCGGTGGACGGTGAGTCCATCGCGCAGTTCGACGTGGGGCAGGTTGGCGAGGCCGGCGTAGCGCCGATGCGCCGCGAGCGGCCATGGCGGCAGGCCGAGCGGGGCGACGACGGTGAGGTCGATCGCATCGTCCTTCGCCGCCGCGCGCAGCGAGCGTTCGACGAAGCCGCCGAAGTCGGGCCGCGCCGCATCGGGAAAGAGCGTCGCGATCGACAGGACACGGAGCCGCGCCATGGCTAGAGGTCGCGGACCAGCCGCGTCGCGACCGCCAGCCAGGGCGGATTGGCGACGACCTGCTGGCGCATGCCCGTGCCGAGCGGAAGGAGGTGGAGCTTCTCCCCATCCATGCCGATCAACCGGCCGAAGACGAAGCGTCCCGCCGGACGCGGGACGAGGACGTCGCGGTTGAGCGCACCGGGATAATCGCCGGCCTTGAGCGGGCGGCACCAGACATGGTCGCCGGCGCGATAGTCGCCGACCCCGCCGGTGACGCGCAGCGCGAGCATTTCCTCGCCGATCCGCTGCGGACTAAGGGGCTCTGGCCGCGTGGGCGCGTGCGCGCCATCGGGGGTGAGCAGCGCGGTGACCTCGTGCTGCGTCTCGTCGGGCATGCGGACGAGCTCGGCCGACGTCACGCCGAGCGCATCGGCAATGCGGTTGAGCCAGTCGATCGACAGCGTCCGCGTGCCCGTTTCGAGCCGCCCGATCGTCTGCGGGGTGGTCGGCGGATCGCAGCGCCGGGCGACGTCGTCGAGCGTCAGCCGTTTGGCGCGCCGGACCGACCGGATCAAATTGATCATTGTGCGCTCCCGTATGTTTGAACCGATACGGTTTGTTCTTTCCTACAATTTGTTCCGGATGGCAAGGCCGTGAACCATTCGATCGAACAGGAGTCCGTATGCCCAGAACCAAGCCGCTTGCCCGCCGCAATGTCCTTGCCGACCCCAATCGCACGCTGGTCGACCGGCCGCATCCCGACGACCGGGTCGATCCCGGCAAGGAGGGGCGACCGGGGACGATCCGCCGCGTGACCGTCAACCTGCGCGAGAACCCGATCGACTGGCTCCATGCGCGCGGCCATCTCGACGACCGGCAATTCGCCGCGGGGGCGAAGCTGCGCACCGATTTCGAACGCGCGCAGCTCGGCACGCGCACGACGATGCAGTGGGACGGAGCGGGAACGGGCGGCGGGCGCCGCGGTGCGCCGAGTGCGCCCGACCGATCGGCCAAGGCGATCGATGCCAAGCGGCGGTTCGAGGGAGCGCTTGCCGCCGCCGGCCCGGGGCTGGCCGACATATTGTGGCGGATCGCCTGCGAAGGCCAGGCGATGGGGGCGGCGGAAAAGGGACTGGGCTGGCCGAGCCGGTCGGGACGGCTTGTGCTGTCGCTCGCGCTCGATCGCGTGGCGGGATTCTATGGCATCGGCTGAGGCTTGAACGCCGCCGCTGTCGCATCATCTTGGGATTCGCCCGCAACAACGCTGAAGGAGTGCCCCGATGAAACTCTATTATTCGCCAGGCGCGTGCAGCCTTGCCAGCCATATCGCGCTGATCGAAGGCGGCGACGACTATGCCAAGACCAAGGTCGACCTGAAATCGCATACCACCGAGGAGGGCAAGGATTTCTATGCGATCAGCCCGCGCGGCTACGTCCCCGCGATCGAGACCGAATACGGGCTGATGACGGAAAACCCCGCCGTCCTGACCTATATCGCCGAACGGACGGGGGCGCTGCCCGACGGGGCGGAATATTACGACCTGCTCGAATGGATCGGCTTCATCGGCACCGAATTGCACAAGAATTTCGGTCCGCTGTTCGCCGGCGACAGCGACGATCGAAAGGCCCGGGCGCGCGACATGCTGGCGGAGAAATACCGGCTGGCCGAGCGGCTGATCGGGGGAGCCGACTGGCTGGTCGGCGATTCCCCGACGGTCGCCGACAACTACCTGCTGGTGACGCTGCTCTGGGCCGACAAGTTCGGCATCGATTTGCCGCAGTCGCTCAAGGAGCTGCGCGCGCGCAACCTCGACCGCGACGCGGTAAAGCAGGCGATGCGCGAGGAAGGGCTGGGCTAGGCGCCGCGCTTAGCCGGCGAGCGCCTCGACCATTTCGGCGAGCGCGAGCCAGCGTTCCTCGGCCGCGTCCTTTTCACGCTGCAGCTCGGTCAGCTGCGCGGTGAGCTTTTCGAACAGTTCGGCGTCGTTGGCGTAGAGGTCGGGGTTCGACAGGTTGGTCTCGACCTCGGCGATGCGCGCCTCGATCTCCTCGATCCGGCCCGGCAGCAGGTCGTAGTCGCGCTGGTCCTTGTAGCTCAGCTTGGCGGGACGTTGCGCCGTCGGCGCGGGGGCAGGCGAACCGGGCTGCTTCGATCGGCCCTTGGGCTTCGCGGATTGCTGCGGGCGGCGTTTCGCCTCCCAGTCGGCATAGCCACCCGCGACGATGTCGACGGTCCCGCTGCCGTCGAGACCGAGCGTGACGGTGACGGTGCGGTCGAGAAAGTCGCGGTCGTGGCTGACGATGAGGACGGTGCCGTCATAGTCGGCGATCACTTCCTGCAACAGATCGAGCGTTTCGAGGTCGAGGTCGTTGGTTGGCTCGTCGAGGACGAGAAGGTTCGACGCGCGGGCGAATTCGCGCGCCAGCAGGAGGCGCGATTTCTCTCCGCCCGACAGGATCCGGATCGGCGTATCGACGATCGCGGGGTCGAACAGGAATTCCTTGAGATAGCCCTGGATGTGCTTCTTGACGCCGCGCACCTCGATCCAGTCGCCGCCCTCGGCAATGACGTCGCGGACGGTCTTGTCGCCCGACAGCAACTGGCGTTGCTGGTCGATGATGATGCCTTCGAGCGTCTTGGCCTTGATCACCGTGCCGCTGTCGGGTTCGATTTCGCCGGTCAGCAGCTTGATCAGCGTTGTTTTGCCCGCGCCGTTGGCGCCGACGATGCCGATCCGGTCGCCGCGCTGGATGCGCAGCGTGAAATCGCGGATCACGGTGCGCCTATCATCTCCGGCGCCGTACGACTTGCTGACCTTGTCGGCGGTGATGACCGCCTTGGTGCGGACGTCGTCGCTGGCGATGCCGAGCTTCGCCGCGCCGGGCGGACCCATCATCGCGGCACGTTGCGCGCGCATTTCATAGAGCTTGGCGAGGCGGCCCTGGTTGCGCTTGCGCCGCGCGGTGACGCCGCGTTCGAGCCAGTGCGCCTCCAGTTTAAGGCGTGCATCGAGCCGGTCGGCCTGCTTTGCCTCGTCGGCATAGATCTTTTCGGTCCACGCCTCGAACCCGCCATAGCCGACTTCGAGACGGCGCAGCTGGCCGCGATCGAGCCACAGCGTCTGGCGCGTCAGCCGCGTCAGGAAGGTGCGGTCGTGGCTGATCACGACGAACGCGCCCTTATAGGCGCCAAGCCACGATTCGAGCCAGTCGATCGCCGCGAGATCGAGATGGTTGGTCGGCTCGTCGAGCAGCAGCACGTCGGGGTCGCTGGCGAGGGCACGGCAGATCGCGGCGCGCCGTCGCTCGCCCCCGCTGGCGCTGGCGGCGTCCTTGCCGAGGTCGATACCGAGCTGGTCGGCGATCGCCTCGACCGCGTAATCGGGCGGGCCGTCGGCACCGTGGATGGCAAAATCGCGCAGCGTCGAGAAGGCGTCCAGATCGGGATTCTGTTCGAGGATCACGACGTGCGTGCCCGGCACGATGGTGCGCGTGCCTTCGTCGCTTTCGAGCGTGTCGGCGATGAGTTTGAGGAGCGTCGTCTTGCCCGCGCCATTGCGCCCGATCAGCGCGAGCCGGTCGCGTGCGCCGATGTGGAGATCGAGATGGCGCAGCAGCCAGCCGCCACCCTGCTGGAGGCCAAGGTTTTCGTACGAGAGGATCGGGGCTGCGGCCATGTCGCGCCGCTCGCTAGCCGCCTATTCAGGGCGCCGCAAGGGAACACGGGGCAGGGCTGCCCGTTGAACAACCGAAACGATTCACGACCACAGGAGATTTCCCATGCGTGTTGCCCTCGCTCTCGCCGCCCTTTCGCTGACCGCCGTGCCGACCGCGCTGATCGCGCAGGTCCAGCCGACAATGCAGATCGAGGGTGATTCTCCACTGCTGACGCTCTCGATCACCGAGTCGATCGACGCCAAGCCCGACACCGCGACGATCGGCGCGGGCGTGCAGACGATCGCGCCGACCGCGACCGAGGCGCTGAGGCAGAATTCGGCCAAGATGGATGCGCTGATCAAGGCGATCAAAGCGCGCGGCGTCGCCGACAAGGATATCCAGACGACGGGGATCAGCCTCAGCCCGCAATATGATTACGAAGGTCGCCAGAACGGCCAGCCGCCGCGCTTCGTCGGCTACCAGGTGTCGAACGAGGTCCGCGTGAAGACCCGCGACATCGCCAAGCTCGGGACGATGCTCGATGCGCTGGTCGCCGCGGGCGGAACCAATATCAGCGGACCCAGCTTCTCGATCGACGCCGACGCGGCGATCAAGACCGAGGCGCGCACGCGTGCGCTGCGCAAGGCGCGCGAGCAGGCGCAATTCTACGCGAAGCAGACCGGATATCCGTCGGTCCGGCTGGTCAGCATCACCGAATCGCAGGGCTATAGCGGCGGGCCGCCGATGCCGCAGGCGATGGAGATGCGCGCGATGGATGCCTCGGCCAAGGCGCCGGTCGAACCGGGCCAGGTATCGACCGCGGTCAACCTGACGGTGCAGTATCGGCTGGTGCGGTAAGCCTCACTTTAGAGGAACAACCGACAGGCCATTGTCGTGACAGTGGCCCGCCTAGACTGGCGCGGGCTCAAGCCACGGCCACGGGCGTTCGCGAAACCATTTGGTGATGATGTACTTGCGCCCCTGGCGAACGCGCATGCCGTGGTGAAGCGTCGCCGGGTTGACCAGCCCGTCGGGGGTCAGATTGTCCCACGCGACGAGCTGTCCGGTGGCCGGGCGGATGATCTTGCCGGTCGCCTTGAAGCGCGTGCCGCCGCCGGCCTCGGGCTCGTTGAGATAGACCATCATCGTCCAGGTCCGCTGGCCCGACACAGTGCAGTGCTCGATAAAGCCCGCGCCGCCGGGTTCGAAATAATCGGTGTGGAACTTGAATTCCTGCCCGGCTTCGTAACGCTGGCCCTGGAGCGGTTCGCCGAACGCGCGGTCGATTCCGGCAAGATCGCACAGGCGCGCGTCGATCGTCGCGACGAGCGGATCGGTGTGATCGAGGTCGCAGGTCATGCTGGTGCGAAATCCCGGATCGCCGATATCGTCGGCGATCGTCGACGGACGCACGTTGCGGTCGACCATCGCGGTGAGTTCGGCGCATTCGTCGATGCCGAGGAAGCGCGGCAGGATGAACTGGGTCAGCGCCGCCGAGGGCGTCCGGCGGATGCCCGCCACCGCCGACAGGCGCGCTTCGGTATGGTCGGCGCCGGATGCCGTACGATCGGCCGGAGGATTGCTTGCCGTCATCGCCCAACGGGTTAGCGTGCGCTTTGCATCGCGACAATGGCGCAGAGCGACGTGGCGGCGAGGTGCGCGCGATGCATGCGACAGCGGGCTTGACGCTAGGAGGCGTTGCGACCTATTGGAGCCGCCCGCACCCGAACGACATCGCGTCGCTTTTTCGGACCGCGGTGTGGCGATCGTAGCTCAGTTGGTTAGAGCGCCGGTTTGTGGTACCGGAGGTCGCGGGTTCAAGACCCGTCGATCGCCCCATTCTTTACGCGTTTGCAAGTATTTCGCGTCGCCCGTGCCGCGGGGGCTGACAGCGCGGCAAAACAATATTATTGCCCGGCAACGTAACATTGATTTTCTGCGCTGCTTCGCGGCGCCTGCCGGGATGATAGCCTGATGCCAGCACTGTGGGACTTGCCCGATTTCGACGATCACGAGGCCGTGCACGGGTTCTTCGACCGCGCGACCGGCCTGACCGGGCTCATTGCGATCCATTCGACGCATCTCGGTCCCGCTGCGGGCGGCGTGCGCTACTGGAAATATGCCGACAAGCAGCTTGGCGTGATCGACGCGCTGCGCCTGTCGCGCGGGATGAGCTACAAGAACGCGATGGCCGGCCTGCCGCTGGGCGGCGGCAAGGCGGTGATCCTCGCCGATGCGCGCACCGAAAAGACACCGGAATATCTCGCCGCCTTTGGCCGCGAAGTCGAATCGCTCGGCGGACGCTACGTCACCGCCGAGGATGTCGGCATGAGCGTCGCCGACCTGGTCGAGATTTCGCGCCATACGCGCTACGTCTCGGGGCTGCCGGTCGATGCGCGCAGCGAAGCCGGCGGCGACCCCGGTCCGTTCACCGCGCTCGGCGTCTATCTGGGCGTGCTCGCGGCGATCAAGCAGGGCCTCGGCCGCGACAGCGCCAAGGGCGTCCATGTCGCGATCCAGGGCGTCGGCAGCGTCGGCGGGCATCTCGCCCGGCGCCTCGCCGCCGATGGCGCGCGCCTGACGCTCGCCGACATCCACGAAGACCGCTGCTCGGCATTCGCCAAAGAGCTTGGCGCCGACTGCGTTTCGACCGGCGAGATCCTGAGCATCGAGGCCGATGTGGTCAGTCCCAATGCGCTTGGTGCGGTGCTGACCGAGCACAGCATCGCCGCGATCAAGGCGCCCGTCGTCGCCGGTGGCGCGAACAACCAGTTGGCGACGCCCGCCGATGGCCAGCGGCTGCACGATCGCGGGATCGTCTTTGCGCCCGATTACGTCATCAATGCCGGCGGCATCATCAGCGTCGCGCTCGAATATCTCGGTCGCGGGGATCGCGACGAGGTCGAGCGGCGGATCGGGGAAATTCCCGGCCGGCTGCGCGATATCTGGGAGGCGAGCAAGGCCGACGGCGCCCCTGCCGCCGACGTCGCCGACCGGATGGCGCAGGCCAGGATCGGTCGCGGCTAGCTACGAGCCGAAGGCGCTGCAACATCGCTGGAAATGCGTTGACGACTGGCCTATTGCCCCGACCGAACATGCACATTTACGCAAATCCCCTGAAATTCCTGTCGATCGCGCGGCCGCTGACGCCGTGGCTTGCGCTGGGCGGACTGCTGCTCGCGATTCTCGGCGGCTATGCCGGGCTGGTGCTGACGCCGCCCGACTACCTGCAGGGCGAGACGGTGCGCATTCTCTATGTCCATGTTCCCGCCGCCTGGCTCGGCATGGGCGGCTGGCTGGCGCTGGCGATTGCGGGCATCGTCCAGCTCGTCTGGCGCCACCCGCTAGCGGGAATCGCGGCGCGCGCGATTGCGCTGCCGGGCATGGTGTTCTGCGCCCTGTGCCTCGTCACCGGTTCGATCTGGGGCCGACCGACCTGGGGCACCTGGTGGGAATGGGACGGGCGGATGACGTCGATGCTGGTGCTGTTGTTCCTCTATCTCGGCTTCATAGCGATCGCCAATGCGGGCGAAGAGCGCGGCAGCGTCAGCAAGGTCGCGGCGATCTACGCCATCGTCGGGGCGATCAACCTTCCGATCATCAACCGCTCGGTCGTGTGGTGGAACAGCCTCCACCAGGGGCCGAGCATCACGCTGCGCGGATCGACCATCGACAGTGCGATCCTGTGGCCGCTGTGGCTGACGCTGGGCGGTTTCAGCCTGTTGTTCGGTGCGATCGTGCTGATGCGGATGCGAGCGATCATCGCCGATGTCCGCAGCGAAGCGCGATTGAAGCGGCTGGCGGCCCGATGAGCGGGCAGCTCGCCTATGTCGCCGCGGCCTATGGCCTGACGATCGCCGCGACGCTCGCCGTCACGGGCTGGTCGTGGTGGACGATGCGCGTCGCCGAACGCCGCGCCGACGACGTGCGCCGCAAATGACCGCCCAGCCCAAGCCCAAGCTCAAACCCAAGCACCAGCGGCTCGTCCTCGCGCTGATCGCGATGGTCGCGATCATCGGCGCCGGATTGCTCGCGGCATCGGCGCTGCGCGACGAGGCGGCCTATTTCGTCACCCCGTCGGATATCGCGGCCAATCCGCCCGAACCCGGCGTCGCCATCCGGCTCGGCGGCATGGTCGAAAAGGGCAGCATCGTACGCTCACCCGACGGGCTCGGCCTCGCCTTCGTCGTCACCGACGGCAAGGCAACCGCCCGCGTCGCGTTTCGCGGCATCGTCCCCGACCTGTTCGGCGAAGAATCGGGGATGGTCGCCGATGGCAGCCTGAACCCGGAAGGGACCTTCGTCGCGACGCGCATCCTTGCCAAGCATGACGAGCGCTACATGCCGCCGCAGCTCGGCACGATGCCGATCGATCGCGACAATATGGTCGGCACCACGGTCGAGCCTGAGCGGTGATCGCCGAAACCGGTCTCCTGCTTCTCTGGCTCGCTGCTGCGCTTGCGGTGCTGCAGGCGCTGGCGGGCTTCGCCGGGCTGTCGCGGCGCGGCGAGTATGTCGCGCTGGCCCCCGCCGCACGTCCACTCGCGGTGCTGCAGGGTGCGCTGTGTTTCGCCGCGTTCATCTGTCTGGTCGCGCTGTTCCTGCGGACCGATCTCAGCGTGCTGCTCGTCGCCGACAACAGCCACAGCGCCAAGCCGTGGCTGTTCAAGTTCGCGGGCGCCTGGGGCAACCACGAAGGCTCGATGCTGCTGTGGCTGACGATCCTGGGACTGGGCAGCATTGGCGTGGCGCTGTTCGAGCGCCGGCTCGCGCCGCGGATCGTCTCGGCGACACTGGGCGCGCAAGCGGTACTCGCCCTTGGATTCTATGCTTTCCTGCTGTTCGCTTCGAACCCCTTTGCCCGGCTGTCGCCGGCACCGCCCGAAGGTGCGGGGCTCAACCCCTTGCTGCAGGACCCCGGTCTCGCCTTCCACCCACCGACGCTCTATCTCGGCTATGTCGGCCTTTCGGTGGCGTTTTCGTTCGCGGTAGGCGCGATGCTGGCGGGCGATGCCAATCGCGCCTTTGCCCGCGCGATGCGTCCCTGGGTGCTGATCGCGTGGGTGTTCCTGACGCTGGGTATCACCGCCGGGAGTTACTGGGCCTATTACGAACTCGGCTGGGGTGGCTGGTGGTTCTGGGACCCGGTCGAGAATGCCTCGCTGATGCCGTGGCTCGCGGCGACCGCGCTGCTCCATTCGGTCAGCGTTACGGCCAATCGCGACGGTCTGCGCGCATGGACGATCATGCTCGCGCTGGTTGCCTTTTCGATGTCGATGATCGGCACCTTCATCGTCCGTTCGGGGCTCCTGACGAGTGTCCATTCGTTCGCGGTCGACCCGACGCGCGGGGTGTTCATCCTCGTCCTGCTCGCGCTTTATATCGGGGTCGCGTTGGCGCTGTTCGGCGCGCGCATCGGCAAGGTCGCGAGCGGCGCGACCTTCGCGCCGGTCAGTCGCGAAGGCGCTCTCGTCATCAACAACCTGCTATTGTCGGTCATCCTCGCGATCGTCCTGATCGGCACGTTTTATCCGATCGCGGCGGAGGCGCTCGGTTATCGTCTGTCGGTTGGGCCGCCCTATTTCAACCGCACCGCGGGGCCGATCGCACTCGGCCTCGTCGCGTTGCTGTTCGTCGGGCCGCTGCTGCGCTGGCGGCGCGACCGGCTTGCGCGCATCCCGGTCATCGCGTGGATCATGCTGGTTATCGCAGGCGTCGGCGCGATCGCGCTTACCTTGCTCGTCCCGAGCAGCGCGATCCTGCCGGCGCTGGGCCTCGCGCTCGGCGGCGGGTTGGCGATCGCGAGCCTGTTGCCGCTGATGCGCCGCAGCTTGCGCCGGACGCCCGCGACGACCTGGGCGATGGTCATTGCGCATTTCGGCGTCGCGGTCGCGTTTATCGGCATGGCGTCGAACGCCGCCTTTACCGAGGAACGTCTGATCGCGCTGCGCGCCGGCGAGGCGACCACGGTTGGACCGTGGCAGGTCGAACTGACAGCAATCGATCCCGTTGTCGGACCGAACTGGACCGCGATCGAGGGCGGCCTTGCCGCGCGCTATGACGGCGGGACGGTGACGACGTTGCACCCCCAACTGCGCACCTTCACCACGCCGCCGACCGAGACCAGCGAGGCGGCGTTGCTGACGCGCTGGAACGGGCAGCTTTACGCTGTGCTCGGCCAGCCGACGAGCGAAGGGCGCTGGCAGTTGCGCCTTTGGTGGAAGCCGTTCGTCACGCTGATCTGGTTTGGCGGCATATTGATCGCACTTGGCGGCGCGCTGTCGCTCGTCGCACGGATCGGCCTGCTGAGCCGCGCCCGCCACTTCGTCCGGCGGGTGATGCCATGAAGCGCGTGTTGCTCTGGACGCCGTTCGCGCTCGCATTCCTGCTGCTTGGCCTGATGCTCGCGCGGCTCGACGCGCCGCACGACGAGACGATCGCCTCGCAATGGGTCGACAAGCCGATGCCCGCGTTCGACCTGCCGCCCGCGACCGACGGTATTCCCGGCCTGGCCGCCGCCGATCTCGCCACCGGTGAACCGCATCTCGTCAACATCTTCGCCAGCTGGTGCGTGCCCTGCCGCGTCGAGGCGCCGGTGCTCGAGACGCTGCGGAAGCGCGGGGTTGCGGTCGTCGGGATCGCGATCCGCGATACGCCGGACGATGTCGCCGAGTTTCTCGCCGAATACGGCAATCCCTTCGAGCGGATCGGCAGCGACGTCGACAGCAACGTCCAGATCGCCATCGGGTCGGCAGGCGTACCCGAAAGCTTCCTTGTCGACGGCAAGGGGATCGTCCGCGAACAGATCCAGGGCGTGATCCTCGACAAGGACGTCGATCGCATTGTCGCCAAGCTGGAGGCGATGCGATGATGCGCCG
>CAZHWG010000020.1:0-12907 GCA_964535925.1 uncultured Sphingorhabdus sp. | reverse complement strand
CGCTCGCCGATTACGGCAACCGCATCCCGTCGCTGACCTTCGAGATCGTCGCCGACGAGGACGCGGTGACGGTGGGGTCGGTCGCGCGCGACCTGCTGCCCGCGCGCTTCGATGCGGCGAGCGATGTCGCGCTGGTCGGCTATGCCGCGAGCGGGGCGAGCATTGCCGATGCGATCGGCCCGCTGGTCGCGCTCGGCGGGCTGGTGCGCGGCGGCAACGCCGAGGCGCCGCTGTTGGGCGCGCCGACGGGAGCAGGGGCGGTCAGCGTGACGCCCGCAGCCCCGGTCGTCGTCGAGCGCGCCGCCGATGCCGCGCTGCCGCGTCCGGTGACGCTGCACTATTACGATCCGCTGCGCGATTTCCAGACCGGCGCGCAGAGCGCCAACGTCGCGGGCGAGGCCGAGCGCGGGAGCGCGATCGACCTGCCCGCCGCGCTCGATGCGGCGCAGGCGCAGGCGGCGGCCGAGCGGATCGTTCGCGCGCGACTGTCCGAGGGCGTTCAGGGCGCGCTGCGCAGCGGCCTGGGCGCGCTGGCGCTGCGGCCGGGGTGCGCGATCCTGGTGCCCGGTCTCGCGGGACGCTGGACGCTCGCGGCGAGCGAGATCGACGGCAGCGGGGTCATGCTGAACCTGACGCGGCTAGCGACGGGCGAGCCGCTTGCCCCCGGCCAGGGCGCCGCGCCCGGCCTGCCCGTGCTCGAGCGCGACCTGCCGATCCCTCCGACGCGCTGGCTGTTCGCCGATCTCCCTCCGAGTGGCGGCGCGAGTGCGCCGAGCCCGGTGCGCATCGCGGCGGCGGGCGAGGCACCCGGCTGGCGCGGGGCCCACGTCAATATCGTCGGCGGTTCGTACGACGGCGCGGCGGTGGCGCGGATCGGGGTCGAGAGCGTGATCGGAACCGCGGCGAGCGCGTTGCCCGTCGCGAGTGCCGCGCTGCTGGATGAGACAAGCAGCGTCGAGGTCGAGCTGCTCCACGCCGAGATGGCGCTGAGCGGCGCCGACGATGCCGCGCTGCTCGCCGGGCGCAATATCGCGATGATCGGTGGCGAGGCGATCCAGTTCGGCAACGCGGTGCAACTGACGCCGACGCGCTGGCGGCTCTCGCGGCTGCTGCGCGGTCGCGGCGCGAGCGAGGCGGCGATCGCCGGACATGTGGCGGGCGAGATGTTCGTGCTGGTCGATCCGGCGTCGCTCGGCGCGATCGATCCGGCGATGCTGGTCGGTGGCGGCGGCGTCGCGGTCGCGGGACTGGGAGATCCCGATCCCGCCGCGCTTGCGCCGCCCGCACCGTTGCGTGCCGACCGGCCGCTGTCGCCGGTCCATGGCTGGTCGAAGCTCGCAGCCGATGGCAGCGTGACGATCGGCTGGACGCGGCGCAGCCGGGCAGGCTGGGCGTGGAGCGACGGGCTCGACGCGCCGATCGGCGAGAATCGCGAACTGTACCGGATCGCGCAGGTGGGTGGCGCGGGCAGCGAAACCGTTTTGGCCGAATGCGAATCGCCCGAGACGACGATTGCGTCTGCTCTCCTCGCCGCCGCGGGCGGGGCGATGACTCTGCGAATCCGGCAGGTCGGCAGCCTGGCGGCGTCCGAATCGCTCGAAATATCGATCGCGAGCTAAAAAAAATTCAATCGGGAGAAGATGATGGACATCGACTTTAACAGCGCGCGATTCGCGCTGCCATTGCTCGTGGCGGCGCAGGCGCAAAAGGAAATTACGCACAACGAGGCGCTCGCGCTGCTCGACGGGATCGTCCATCCGGTGATCGAAACGGACGGCCAAAGCGCGCCGCCGGTCGACGCCGTGCCGGGCCAGGGCTGGATCGTTGGCCCCGGCGCGAGCGGCGAATGGGCAGGGCAGGACGGCAGGATTGCGTTGATGACGGGCGGTGGCTGGCGTTTCGTCACGCCGGTCGAAGGCATGCAGGCGTGGCTATCGGGGGCGCGTGGGATCTTCAGCGGGCGAACATGGAGCGCGCCGCCGGCCTATGCCGTCCCCGACGGCGGCGCAGTCATCGACGTCGAAGCGCGAAATGCGCTCTCGACGCTGGCAGCCGCGCTCGCTATGGCAGGCCTGATCATCGCGAACTAAACTATGCCGTCTTTCGCTCGGAAAGAGTGCGGCTTTTGTGCAACAGTAGTAAAATTGCTGGGTTGCATGGAAACTTTCATGGGTTTAGGTTGTTCAGCGAGAGTTCCAGTCTCTTTTGAAAGGGGAAATAATATGAAGAAGCTTGCCATCGCTGTGGCACTCGCTTCCACCGCCATGGCGTCCCCCGCCTTGGCGACGGACGGCGCGTGGTACGTAGGTCTTGAGGGCGGTCCTATGATCGTCGAAGACATCAGCCTTGATATCTCGGGCACCAAAGATGCGGTAACGGTCGATCATGACTACGGTTATGATTTCGGTGGCCTGATCGGTTACGATTTCGGTGCATTCCGTCTCGAAGCCGAAGCCTCCTATCGTCGTGCCGACGCTGAATCGATGATTGCCGGGACGCCCGGCATTACGCAGGGTCCTTCGGGCACTCTGGCAACTGGTACCTTCCCGATCAACGGCAGTTCGCAGGCCCTGGCTTTCATGGTCAATGGCTTGCTCGACTTCGGTCCCGACGATGGTATCCAGGGCTTCCTGGGCGCCGGTGCCGGCATTTCGCGCGTCAAGCTCGACTATGTTTTTTACAACAACTTCCTCAATGACAGCAACACGGGCTTTGCATGGCAGGCGCTCGCAGGCGTTCGCACGCCCCTGACCGACAACATCGACATCGGCCTGAAATATCGTTTCTTCAACGCTTCGGGTGTCGACCTTGTCGATTCGCTCGGTCGTGATGTTGAGACGCGTTTCCGTTCGCACTCGATCCTCGGCAGCCTGATCTACAACTTCGGTCGTCCGGTTCCGCCGCCGCCGCCAGTTGTAGCACCGCCGGTTGTCGCGCCGCCGCCGCCGCCGCCGGTCGTCGCACCGCCGCCGCCGCCGGTCTGCACGCCTGGACCGTACATCGTGTTCTTCGACTGGGATAAGTCGGACATCACGCCTGACGCCGCGTCGACGCTCGACAATGCGGTTTCGGCCTACAACAGCGGTTGTTCGGGTACGCAGGTCATGCTCGCGGGTCACACCGATACGTCGGGTTCCGCGCAGTACAACGTCGGCCTGTCGCAGCGTCGCAACGATGCAGTTCGTGGTTACCTGACCTCGCGTGGCATCAACGACGGCATGATTTCGTCGGAAGCCTTCGGCGAGACTCAGCTGCGCGTGCAGACGCTTGACGGCGTTCGCAACGACCAGAACCGTCGCGTGGAAATCACCTACGGTCCCGGTTCGGGCATGTAATCATCACACGTATCGCTTCGGCGATACCGATGAACGAGAGGGCGGCCTTCGCGGGCCGCCCTTTTTGTTTGTCCGCAGCATGGGCTATCGATCTTCGGCCTCGCCCAAGGGCGTTGACCGTTTTTCAACTTATTCGCGTCAATAACAGCGCGATGAGGACCAAAGTTCAGTATGTTGATCCGGCCAAGGCCGACGAAGCCGGCGAATTGCTCGACCTCGCGCAGGGGTTTCGCGCCGCTGCGGAGCGCACGCGTCCGGGTCGCGGAAGCAAGCTCGCCCGCGCGCCGTACGAACTGCTCTGCCTTCACAGCGTCGATCTGGCGCTGGGCGCAGCCTTGCTCGCGAGCGATTTCGATGCTCCGACGGTGCGGGCGATGGGCAACGACGTGTCGCGCCGCGCGCGTGCGCTCCAGCTCCACCGGATCGGCTGGGGTCGGCATACGCTGGCGACGATCGAAGCGCTGACACGCCACCGCCAGACACATGGCGCACCATTCGCTTCGGGCGCGACAGAGCAGGTGGCGCTGCCGCGGATCGCGGCGATGGTCGACGACGCGATCGAGAAATGTGCCGCATTCGTCGAAGGCTGCAAGCTGGCCGAGGCGACCAATGGCCCGGCATTTCAGGGCAGGATCGCCCGGCGCGCCTGAGCGGCTCAGGCGGTTCGTAACACGCGCACATCGGCCGGCCGGTTCACCTGCGCATCACGCCGCGCCAAGCGTGTTGCTGACAGGGTTATCGCGCAGGCGGCATTGCCCATCGGGTCTTTGCCAGCGCGATCAGCCTTCGAACTGGAGCCTGGCGAGGCGGGCGTAGAGGCCGTTCTTCGCGATCAGCGCATCGTGGTCGCCCTGTTCGACAATGCGTCCCGCGTCCATCACAACGATGCGGTCGGCAGCGCGGACGGTGGCGAGACGGTGCGCGATGACGATCGTCGTGCGGCCCTCCATCAGGTGATCGAGCGCCTCCTGCACCTTGGCTTCGGATTCGGCGTCGAGCGCGCTGGTCGCTTCGTCGAGGATCAGGATCGGCGCCTTGCGCAGCAATGCGCGCGCGATCGCGAGCCGCTGGCGCTGGCCGCCCGACAGGCGCACGCCGCCTTCCCCCATGAACGTATCGAGCCCCTGCGGCAGTGCGCGGAGGAACCCCTCGGCATTGGCCGCGCGCGCGGCCTCCCACAGGTCGTCGTCGCTCGCAGCCCAGTTGCCGTAGCGCAAATTGTCGCGCGCGCTGGCGGCGAAGATGATCGTTTCCTGCGGCACCATCGCGATCCGGCCGCGAATGTCGGCGGGATCGGCCTGCGTCAGCGGCACGCCGTCGAGCCGCAGCTCGCCCGCCTGCGGGTCGTAGAAGCGCTGGATCAGCTGGAACAGCGTCGTCTTTCCCGCGCCCGACGGGCCGACGACGGCGAGCCGTTCATTGGGGCGGACGTCGAGGCTGAAATCATCGAGCGCGGCGATTTCTGGACGGGTAGGGTAGCGGAAGGTGACATGGTCGAACGACAGCTGGCCCTGGGCGGGCTCGGGCAACGGCGTCGGGTCGGTCGGCGGCGCGATCGCGGGTTTTTCGGACAGGAGGTCGCCGAGCCGCCCCGCGGCGCCAGAGCCGCGCAACAGGTCGCCATAGACTTCGGTCAGCGCGCCGAAGGCGCCCGCGACGATGATCCCGGTGAAGAGGAAGGCGAGGATCGTCCCGCCGCTGATATGGCCTGCGCGGACCTCGGTCGCGCCGTACCACATCAGCGAGGTGATCGCGCCGAAGATCAGGCCGATGACGATCGCGGTCATCAGCGCGCGGATCAGGATGCGGCGCTTGGCGGTGGTGAAGGTCGCCTCGACCGCGCCGGCGAAGCGCTTCGCCTCGCGATCCTCCTGGCCGAATGCCTGGACGATCTTCATCGCGCCGAGCACTTCGGACGCCATCGAGCCGACATCGGCAACGCGGTCCTGGCTGTCGCGCGAGATCGTCCGCACCTTGCGGCCGAGCAAGACGATCGGGACGATGACGACGGGAATGCCGAGCAGCATCATGCCGGTGAGCTTGGGCGCGAGCGTGAAGAGATAGACGACGCCGCCGATCCCCATGACGATGTTGCGCAAGGCGACCGACAGCGTCGTACCGACAACCTGTTCGATGATCGTCGTGTCCGAGGTCATCCGCGACGAGATTTCCGACGGGCGGTTCTCCTCGAAAAACGCGGGGGCGAGGCGCAGCAGGTTGCGCTGGACCGCCTCGCGGATGTCGGCGACGACGCGTTCGCCGATCCAGCTGACGAAGTAGAAGCGGATCGCGGTGGCGAGCGCGAGGACGCCGACGATCATGAACAGGTAATGGAAATAGGGCGCGATGTCGCTGCTGCCCCCTTTGAAGCCGTCATCGACGATGCGCTTGAGGCCGGCGGGGATGGCGAGCGTCGCGCCCGCGGCGGTGGCGAGCGCGAGCGTCGCGATCGCGATCCGGCCCGGATAGGCCGAGGCAAAGTCCCACACCATGCGCAGATTGCCGATCGGGCGCGGGGCCTCATCCTCGCGCACGGTTGCGGGGGAAAGCGGGGCGGAAGGAGGGGGTGCGTCGGCCATGCAGCGCCGTAGCAGGCGCGGCAATGCGTCTCAATATGCAACCTTTGCGTGCATAGTGCATTGCAACATGACAGGAGGGCCGTAGAGTGGATTGGATCAGATCGGCACCGGTTTTCCCGGTGCAAGAGTTTATGCCGTTTGGGGGGCCATCACCAATGTTATACAGCGCCTATGAGGTGCAGCGATCGCTGCTGGCGGGCGCGAGCGCGTTTGCCGATATCGGCGCGCAGTTTCTCGCCAATCCCGCCAACCCGTTCGGCTATATCGGCGGCGGCCCTGTGCTATCGGCTGCGCTCGAGGTCTTCGCGCACGCGTCGGCCCCGCGCGGCAAGCCCGAATTCGGGATCGACAGCGTCGAGATCGACGGCAAGCCGGTCGCGGTCGAAGAGGCGATCGAGGCGCGCTATGCGTTCGGCCAGCTCAAGCATTTCACCAAGGCGGGCGTCGCCGACCAGGGGCCCAAGCTTCTGATCGTCGCGCCGATGTCGGGGCATTTCGCGACGCTGTTGCGCGGCACGGTCGAGCGGATGATCCCCGGTCACGACGTCTATGTCACCGACTGGCGCGACGCCAAGAACGTGCCGCTGAGCGAGGGCAAGTTCGACCTCGACGATTATGTCGATTACGTCATCAACTGGCTCGAGCATATCGGTGAAGCTGGCGGCAAGGACGCCAATCCGCGCGCGCACATGCTCGCGGTCTGCCAGCCGTCGGTGCCGTGCTTTGCCGCGACCGCGTGCATGGACCGCGACAAGAATCCGCATCGCCCGCTGACGCTGACGATGATGGGCGGCCCGATCGACACGCGCGAAGCGCCGACGTCGGTCAACACCGTCGCGACCGAACGGCCGCACAGCTGGTTCGAACAGAATGTCATCGCGACCGTGCCGTTCCAATATGCCGGCTCGGGACGCCAGGTCTATCCGGGCTTCCTCCAGCTCGCCGGCTTCATGACGATGAACCTCGGCAGCCACCTCACCAGCCACTGGGAGATGTTCAAGCATCTCGTCGAGGGCGACGACGAGGGCGCCGACAAGACCAAGGATTTCTACGAGGAATATCGTTCGGTCGCCGACATGTCCGCCGAGTTCTACCTCCAGACGATCGAGGTCGTGTTCCAGACGCACGCGCTGCCCAAGGGCGAATACGTCCACAACGACCATGTCGTCGATGCGAGCGACATCACCGATACCGCGCTGCTGGCGATCGAGGGCGAGCACGACGATATTTCGGGCGTCGGACAGACCAAGGCCGCGCTGACGATCGCCGACGGGTTGAAGGCCGACCAGAAGAAATACCTGCTCGCCAAGGATGTCGGCCATTACGGCATCTTCAACGGATCGAAATGGCGGACCAAGATCGCGCCGGTTGTCGAGGACTGGATCGCGGCGCATAACGGCTAAAGATCGGGAGCGGCGACTCCCGCAAAAAGGGAGAGAGCCGTGACCAAAGCCTTCAATCGCAGGACATTTCTGGGCGCCACCGCATTGACAGGCGTGGTGGCGACATTGCCGGGCTGCGTGACGGCGGGGTCGCGGATTGCGGCGAGGACGAAGACGTCGCCCGCTTCCAACGTGCTGATGGACGCGGTTGCAGAGGCGCTGCTGCGTGAATATCCCGAGGCCGCGACATCACTGGGGCTCGATAACGGCGCGCGAGCCGACCTCAAGAATCGCCTGACCGACCGCTCCCTCGCCGGGGTGGCGGCGCGCGCGCAGGGCGCGCGAGACCGACTGAAAGCGGTGCGCGCGGCGATCCCCGCGCTCGAAGGATCGGCAAAACTCGATGCCGAGGTCGTCGCGGCGGCGCATGAAATCGCGGTCGATGGCTATGCCTTCGGTTATGGCGACACGGTCAACCTCGATCCCAGCGTCGGCTATCGCAACGGGCCGTATGTCGTCGCGCAGAACATGGGCGCGTTCGTCGAGGTCCCCGACTTCCTCGACAGCAAGCACACACTCGAGACAGCCGACGACGCTGTCGCCTATATCGATCGGGTCAAGGATTATGCCGCGGCGCTGGCGGGCGAGACCGAGCGGCTGACGGCCGATCGCGCCAAGGGCATCGTCGCGCCCGATTTCCTCCTCGACAAGACGCTCAAGATCCTGCGCGGCGGGGTGGCGCAGCCGACGCCAAGCAACGGCCTCGTCACCGCGATCGCGGCCAAGAGCGCCAAGGCGGGATTGCCCGACGGTTATGCGCGCACCGTTGCGCAGATGGTCGACCATTCGATCCGGCCGGCGCTGGCGGCGCAGGTCGCCGAGCTCGAACGCCACCGCGCGATTGCGACGAGCGATGCGGGCGTGTGGGACCTGCCGCAGGGCGAGGCCTATTACCGCTGGGCGCTGAAGGCAGGGACGACGACCAACCTCAGCCCGCAGGAGATTCACCAGCTCGGCCACGACAATTTGCGCATCATCCAGGACCGCATGGACGGCGTGCTCAAGGCCAACGGCATGAGCGGCGGGACCGTCGGCGAGCGGATGGCGGCGCTGGCGAAACGCCCCGACCAGCTATTCCCCAATACGCCCGCCGGGCGCGAGCAGCTGCTGACCTATCTGCGCGGCCTGGTCGACGATATCAGGGGGCGCATGCCGCAGGCGTTCAACACGCTGGTGCCCGGCTTCCTCGAGGTCAAGCGCGTGCCGCCCGAGATCGAGGCGGGTGCGCCGGGCGGCTATGCCGGGCCGGGATCGATCGACGGCAAGCAGCCGGGCAGTTACTACATCAACCTGCGCGATACCGCGAACCATCCGAAATACGGGCTGCCGACGCTGACCTATCACGAGGCGATCCCGGGCCATGTCTGGCAGGGCGAATATACCTTCAAGCAGCCGCTGGTGCGCAGCCTGCTCGCGTTCAACGCCTATTCCGAGGGCTGGGCGCTCTATGCCGAGCAGCTCGCCGACGAGCTCGGCGTCTATGGCGACAATCCGCTCGGCGTGCTCGGCTATCTCCAGGCCAACGCGTTCCGCTGCTGCAGGCTGGTGGTCGATACCGGCATGCATGCGCTACGCTGGGACCGCGAGCGCGCGATCCGCTGGTTCATGGAAAACAACGGATCGGGCTATGACGAGGTCCAGGGCGAGATCGACCGCTATTGCGCGTGGCCGGGCCAGGCGTGCGGCTACAAGGTCGGCCAGATCGCGATCAACCGCGCGCGCGACAGGGCGCAGGCGCAATTGGGCGCAAGGTACGACCTGCGCGATTTCAACGATGCGGTCGTGCTCGGCGGTGCGGTGCCGATGACGGTGCTCGACGGGGTGATCGACCGGTATATTGCGGCGAAGCAGGGGTGAGAGGCTAGGGGCGGCCCTCGCTGGAATGTGAAACCGCAAACCGGCCAGCTTCGTCTCGTCTCGCGATAACCATAGAATCACCGCTTTTCGACGCAATCAAATTTGTCATTGACCTTCGCGCGCGACCGATTCACATTGTCTCCCAAGTTCAACAAGCGAAAGGAGGTGGTTCGATGTCTCATTGTCAAACGCCGCGGTGCGGTATGGGTTTGAGCATCGCCTCTGGAGGGGCGCTCGCCTGAGATACCGTTGCCGCGAGGTGACAATGGAAAGGCCGCGATCCCGGACAGGGACGCGGCCTTTCGATTATCCGGGGCATGCCGGCCTAGTGAATCGAGCGGCGATAGAGATGCCAGGTCGCGTGGCCGAGGACCGGCAGCACGACCAGCAGTCCCAGGAACAGCGGGACGATCGCGGCGAACAGCGAAACCGCGACGATGATCGCCCAGGCGAGCAGGACGAAACGGTTCGATCGTATCGTCGCCAGGCTGGCGATGATCGCGGTAATGAAGTCGACCTCGCGATCGACCAGCATCGGCAGGCTGATGACCGTGATCGAAAAGAGCGCGAGCGCCATCAACGCCCCGGCCGAACCGCCAACGACGAGCATCGCGATCCCGGTGCTGCTGGCAAACAGCGCAAGCGATTGCGATCCGACACCCGATTGCGCCATGAAGATCGCGAAAATGCCGTGCGCGATGCCGATCCAGAAGGCGAAGGCGACGAACACGATGACGCCCATGGTCAATATCTGTCCGTCGTCATGCCCGCGCAATGCGCCGAGGACCGCTCCCCATTTCATCGGCAGGCCTGCCTCGCGGCGGCGGCTGACTTCGTACAGTCCGACCGCGGCAAAGGGAGCGAGAAGCGGGAAGCCCGCCGCGGCCGGGACCAGCCACGCGGCCTCGGCCCGAACGAACAGCGCGTAATACAGCAATAATCCCGTAGCGATGTAGACCGCGGCGAAGAACAGCCCGAATGCCGGACAGGCCCGAAAATCGGCCCACCCGGCAGCGATCGCCGCGCGCAGATCGCCGATCGTAAGGTCGTTTGCGACCGTGGTCATGATGCCCCTCCCTGGCGAACGCCCGGTAAACTGTGCAACAGCCGCGTCGCGCCAGCAAGCTCGTTGGATTGCGAAGGCGCAGCGAAAAGGCCGCGATCCGGGGAGGAACGCGGCCTTTCGAATTCTTTTGGGACAGATGTTCATGCGTGGAGCGACCCCTCTCCGCTGCGACCAGGTCGCTATGCGACCAAGTCTCACGACCCCTCCCCAATGGGGAGAGGGGCTTTTATACATTACATCGCGACTTCGGCGTGGCCGCCCAGTTCACCGGGCTTGATGCGGGTGCCGGTGATCAGTTTGAACATGCCCTTGACGCTGGTGTCGGCCTCCCAGATTTCGGCGTCGTCGAGGTCGAAGCGCAGCATGACGAGGTCGGGGTCGGCGCGGCCCCTGTCGTACCAGGCCTCGACCGCGTTCGACCAGAATCGGTCGACGATCGCATCGTCGGCGACGGGGGTCAGCGTGCCCGAGAGGCAGGCGAACAGGCCGTGGCCCTTGGCGGCGAACTGCGCCATCGCCTTGCCGCCCGGCGCGATGCGATTGCCGCGTTTGGTGTAGAAGAACAGCGCGTTGCAGTAATCCCTGTCGAAGTGCGCGGTCATCGGTTCGGCATGGCTGTCGTCGCCCTGCCGCCGGATCATGACGAAGGGGCTCTCGTCGAGCGCATTCCACAGCGATTGCTGGATGTCGATGGTGTCGGTCATGGCGCATGTCTCCTGTCTGGTGGGTTCACAAGCGTCAATGCGCGGGCGCGGCGTTGGTTGCGCGCGCGCTCAGTCGTAGCGCGCGTAGACCCACCAGCCGAACGCGGCGAGCACGGTGAGCCAGACGCCGATGACGATGACGATGCCGCCGCGCGAGACGGGGCGGTGCGATGCCGCCTCGGCGGCGGCGCGGTGTTCGGCCCATAGCGCGTCGGGGATCAGCCGGGCCATGATCCACAGGCCGAGCGGGATCAGGATCGCGTCGTCGATGAGGCCGATGACGGGGATGAAGTCGGGAATGAGGTCGATCGGCGAAAGCGCATAGGCGCCGACGACCAGCCCGACGATGCGCGCGCTCCACGGGCAACGCGGATCGCGCGCGGCGAGCCAGACGGTGTGCGCATTGACGCGCAGCTGATGGGCGAGACTCGGTTTGGGGTTGGGGGTAGGGCGGGGGGCGATCGGCTTAAAGCCCCGTGGCCTGGCGGAAGAGATAGGTGTCGACATATTGGACGAAGCGTTCAAGCTTGCCTTCGATGACGGTCCAGATATGCGCGTAGGGCACGTCGATCTCTCCCTTAGCACCCTTGCCGCGATAGTTGCCGAAGACGGCGACGCGCGTCTTGCCGAGCAGGGCGATATCGTCGGGAAAGGCAGTGAACCCTTCGATGTCGTTGGCGATCGGGCCGAAGACATGCGCGGCGATCTCGGCAAAGCCGGTGTAGCGCCCGCCATAGGGCATGCCCTCGGCCTCGTGCCAGTCGGTCTCGCCGAGAAGATCCCCCACCGCGGCCATGTCGCCAGCGGCGAACGCATCGTACAGGCTGCGGACAGTCTCTATGCGATCATCGGTCATGGGGGATATCCTCGTCATTGCGTGATGGTTACAGCACTTCGAACAGGCCCGCTGCGCCCTGGCCGCCGCCGATGCACATGGTCACGACGACATATTTCGCGCCGCGGCGCTTGCCTTCGATCAGCGCGTGGCCGGTGCAGCGCGCGCCGGTCATGCCGAAGGGATGGCCGATCGAGATCGAGCCGCCGTTGACGTTGAGGATGTCGCCGGGAATGCCGAGCTTGTCGCGGCAGTAGATGACCTGGACAGCGAATGCCTCGTTGAGTTCCCACAGGCCGATATCGTCCATCTTGAGGTTGAAGCGTTCGAGCAGCTTGGGAATGGCGAAGACGGGGCCGATGCCCATTTCGTCGGGCTCTGTGCCCGCGACGGCCATGCCGACATAGCGGCCGAGCGGGGTGAGGCCCGCCTTCTCGGCCGATTTGGCCTCCATCACGACGACCGCCGAGGCGCCGTCGGCAAGCTGGCTGGCGTTGCCCGCGGTGATGCAGTTGCCCGGCCCGAGAACCGGCGGCAGGCCGGCCAGGCCTTCGAGCGTGGTGCCCGGGCGGTTGCACTCGTCGCTATCGATGGTGACCTCTTTCTGGGAGATCTCGCCGGTCGCCTTGTCCTGGACATTCATCATGACGGTGGCGGGGACGATCTCGTCGGCGAACTTGCCCGCAACTTGCGCGGCGGCGGTGCGCTGCTGCGACTGGAGCGAATATTCGTCCTGCGCCTCGCGGCTGATGTCGTAGCGCTTGGCGACGACTTCGGCGGTCTGGATCATCGGCATGTAGGTCGCGTTGTGCATCGCGATGAGTTCACGGTCGAACTCGATCCACAGTTTCTCGCCGCGGACCATCGAAACCTGTTCGAGCCCGCCGGCGACTACGGTGTCCATCCGATCGACGATGATCTGTTTCGCCGCGGTGGCGATCGTCATCAGGCCGGAGGAGCACTGGCGGTCGATCGACATGCCGGGCACGGTGACGGGCAGGCCCGAGCGCAGCGCGACGAGGCGCGCGATGTTGGGCGCCTGCGTGCCCTGTTGGAGGGCGGCGCCCATGATGCAGTCGTCGATGGTCG
>CAZHWG010000019.1:9746-13014 GCA_964535925.1 uncultured Sphingorhabdus sp. | reverse complement strand
CGCTGTTCGGGCTCAAGACCGGCGGCAATATCGACGCGATCCTGATGAGCCTGCCGCCCGAGGCGATCTGGGAATGAGGCGGGCATGGGCCTGACGCCGGTCGCCCCCGGGATGCTCGCGGCGGTGGTCACCTCGCTCGAGATGACGGCGCCACCGCCATCGGCGCCTGGAGCCACCGCCAAAGCCGACTCACCGCTCACGTTGGTCCGGATCGAATCGTCCGCGCCCCACGACTATCGCGCACTGTTTCGCCTCGTCGGCGCAGACTGGCTATGGTTTTCGCGGCTCGTCCTCGACGACGACGCGCTCGGTGCGATCATCGACGATCCGGCGGTCGAGATTTACGCCGTGCGCGACGCCGCGGGCGCCGATGTCGGCATGCTCGAGCTCGATTTCCGCGAAGGGGCGAACGCCGAGCTCGCGTTTCTCGGCCTTGTCTCAGGCCTAACCCGCCAGGGTCACGGTCGCTGGCTGATGAATCGCGCGCTGGCGCTGTTGTGGCGCCCGGGCGTGTCGCGGGTCTGGGTTCATAGCTGCACGCTCGACCACCCCGGCGCGATCGCCTTTTACCGCGCGAGCGGCTTCACCGCGTTTGCCCGCGCGCTCGAAACCTTTGCCGACCCGCGCCTGACCGGCCATCTGCCGCGCGATGCCGCGCCGCAGGTGCCAATCATCGCCTAGGCGCGTACCGAAGCGGTCAGGCGAACGTCTCGGCATCGTCGGCGGGAACGATCTCGCGATAGATCGCGGGCGGGATCGCCATCCACACCATCAGCGCGGGCAGATAGACGAGCACCGCAAGGACGATCAGCGCGACGGGGCTTTGGCCGAGCAGCTGGCCCAAGACCCACGCGGCAACAACGACCACGACGCCGATCACGATGCTGATCAGGAGCATAAAACCAACGATCCTCCATTGCGACGGTCCGGTCAGACGCCACGATTCGCTGATGCCGGTGATTGGATTGGTGAGCCTGCGCGCAGCCATCACCGGACCCGCGACAGACAGCCGCGCCTGGAACCACATGATAGCGAGAAGGAACAATAGGTAGATCGTGACCATCGCAACCAACACGCCGCCAGCAACCGCGCCGCTCTGGATCGCGGCGGGCGTGAACGCTGTACCGCCGGTCATAGCACCGAAGATCAGCGCGAATACGAGCAGCGCGATGATCAGCACGATATAAAGGACTATCAGGAGGACGAAATACGCCAGCGCATAGAGCGCGCCTGCACCGATCGCCCAACCGACATCGCCCGCCGCGCTGCCGGGAACCAGCCCGCCACGCCAGATCATGAACCCGGCGGCATAGAGCACCACCGTCGCGGCCAGGCCAAACAGCAGCATCTTGGCGCCGATGAACGGCGCCAGGCTGCCCGGCGAGGCAGCCATCGCGTTGACGTTGTCGCCTATCGTCATCATGCCGAGCGCGACGATGAGCGCGAGCGCGCCCCCCATCCACAAGATGATGCTCAGCCAGTTTTGCGCCATGAAGGCGAAAGTGCGTGAAAACGCGCCGCCGATCGTCAGTCTTTCCATCGTGTTTCCCCCTATGTACCGGATCGATCCGGCGTGTCGTTATAGGCTGTCCTGTCTCACGAAAACTCTTCGCTGAGCATCTGTCCACTGGCGCCAGTAAGCTCACGATAGGCGCCGCAAAGGATAGCGGTGAAGATTACCGAGAATGTTGCGCTGAGCAACGCGTCGAGCAGCGCGGCCGCAACGCGAGCCGCATCATCGGGCAGCAGCGCGCTCAGCAACAGGCCAATGACCCCCGACGTGAGCAGATAGATGACGATGCCGATGATACCGATCAGCACCAGGTAGACGACGAGCCGCCAGCCATTATTGCGCGTAGCGATCCAGCTGCCTTGGAGCAGTGTGAGTGGGTTCTTTTCACCGGTTGTCGCGACATAGGGCAGCACCATCGCAAAGCGCGCATAAAGATAGAGGCCGGGTACGATCAGCAGGAGCGTCGCGAAACCGACCGCAATGCCCGATATCACGCCCGCGATGACGGTGCTGATAACCACCGTCAGCGCAAAGACCAGCGTCGCGCCGACGGTCATTCCGCGCGAGCCCAGGTAGAGGCGCGCGATGGCAATCGTTCCGATCGACCCCAGCACTGCGGTGACCAGGAAATATGGCAACATATCACCGTAATATTGCCGCAATATGCTAAGCATTTCGGCAGCGGGAAGCCCTTCGACTGCCGGTGGGGGCGGTCCGAAAATGCCGACCAGTGCCGGCGGCAGGAACAGGAACACCCCGGCGATCGCCAGCACTAGATCGCGATGCGAAGCGATCAGCCCGACGGCCGCATTCCACGCCCGACCCATATCGAATTTGTTCACAGCATGTCCCCGATTTCCCCGTCTTATCCGACCATACCATGGCTCGCCTTTGGCGTCCTGTCCAGATGCCCTGTTGCGATGTCGCCCTTGCGAAATGGCGCGCTGATGGGCAGATCGCGCGCATGACCGTGTCGATCTCGTCCCCGCCTGCCGCGCCAAGTCTTGCCGAACCCGACTGGACGGTTGCGCCCGGGCTGACCCCCTATCCCGTCGCGCTCGCCGAAATGGAGCGACGCGCGAGCGCGATCCGCAATGACGGCGCAGCCGAATGCGTCTGGCTGGTCGAACATCCGCCGCTTTACACCGCGGGGACGAGCGCAGTCGAAAGCGATCTGCGCGACCCGCGTTTTCCCGTGTTCGCGGCGGGACGAGGCGGCAAATACACCTATCACGGCCCCGGCCAGCGGGTCGGCTATGTCCAGATCGATCTTGCCCGGCGAGGCCGCGACATCCGCGCCTATGTCCACGCGCTCGAAACCTGGGTGATCGCGACGCTCGCCGATTTCGACGTCACCGCCTTCGCCGTGCCCGAGCGGATCGGCATCTGGACCCGCCTGGCGAGCGGCGAGGAAGCCAAGATCGGCGCAATCGGCGTCCGCGTCCGCCGCTGGGTGACGATGCACGGATTTTCGGTTAATATCGATCCAGACCTGTCGCATTTCGGCGGTATCGTGCCGTGCGGCATCGCCGAGCATGGCGTCACCAGCCTCGCCGCGCTCGGCTGCAGCGCCAGTCTCGCCGATTTTGACGAAGCGTTGCAAAAACGCCTTGGAATCCTGATGAATTCGCTTGTTCATCGCTGATTACTCTCTAGGAATCCATAACCATGGCGAAGCGACTGGACTTCAACGGCAGCAGGCGGATCGAATGACCAGGAATTTCGGGTTTGGAGCGGGTCTTGCGGCGATTGCGG
>CAZHWG010000019.1:2723-9736 GCA_964535925.1 uncultured Sphingorhabdus sp. | reverse complement strand
GTCGTCAAGGGTCTCGGCCACGGGCTCGACAAAGCGGCGATTGCGGCGCTCACGCTGGGCGGCTGCGGTGACAAGCAAGACGACGGCTCGGCGACGACGATGACCCGGCTCGATGCGGTCGATGTCCCGCAAGGCACGATCAGCGACGAACTTATGCCGCTCGACACGCGCAACGAAAGCAGTGCGGTTGCCGCTTCGACCACCAGCAATGAAGCAGCCGCCCCGGCGGCAGCTAATACGCAGTCCGCCGCCGAAAACCAGGCCGGCGCGACCGACAGTGAAAGCGAGACCGACTAATGACCGTAGCCAACCGATGGCTCCCGACGATGATCAGGACCTGCGCCGCAGCGATGCTGGCGCTGGCCGCGGTATCGCCGGCGCAAGCCCAGTTCTTCTGGATTTCACCCGACAATAGCGGCGCCCCCGTGACGGGGTCGGAAATCGACGTCGGCATTCCGTTGCCCGGCGCCAATCCTGCCGAACAGGAAGCCGCGCTGACCTGGACGATGCGCACCGGCCTCAACACCGCCGCGCTGCAATGCCAGTTCGAGCCGATGCTACTGACCGTCGAAAACTACAATGGCGCGCTCGAAAAGCATGAGGGCGAGTTCGTTCGGGCCTATCACACGATCGAAAGCTATTTCAAACGCACCCTGGGCGCCAAGTGGCAGGCCCCGTTCGACACCTATCGCACGCGGCTGTACAATTATTTCGGCACCGTCAGCGCGCAATATACCTTCTGCCAGACTGCCGGTAAGATCGGCCAGGAGGCCCTGTTCACTCCGCAAGGCGGCATGGCGCAACTCGCTCGCATGCGGATGCGCGAATTCCGCAACAGCCTGATCACGCGCGGCGACCAGCTGCGTGTCATTTATCGACCGCAATGGGCTCCGCTCGTCCTGCCGAGCTTCGACGACAAGTGCTGGGATCGCAAGAACCAGCTCAAGAAGAACTGCCTGCGCGACTATCAGCAGGCCAAGCAGCAGCCGCGCGGCCTCGTCTACGGATAGCGCCGACCGGCGCCGAGACGCCTAGCGGATACCGAGCAGCTTGTGCGTTTGCAGCGATAGCCGCCAGTGCGGCCGCTCGATCACGAGATCGACACAGGCACGCATGTTTTCCACGCTCCGCGCATCGTCCATCGGCTGGATCAGCCGGTGGACAAAGTCCCAGCCCTCCATCGCGTCGATATCGCTGCCAGGCTGTGGCCAGACCAGCTTGAGCTCGTCGCCCGATCGCTGGACCGTCGTGCTCCCCGCCTTGGGGCTGACGCAGATCCAGTCGATGCTGCGCGGCACGGCGAGCGTGCCGTTGGTCTCGATCGCGATCTCGAAACCGCGATCGTGCAGCGCGTCGATCAAGGCATCGTCGACCTGGAGCATCGGCTCACCGCCGGTCAGCACGACATAGCGCAGCGCCGTATCGTCGCCCCAGAAGCCGGCGATCGCATCGGCGAGCGCGCCGGCATCGGCAAACTTGCCGCCGCCCGCGCCATCGGTGCCGACGAAATCGGTGTCGCAGAACGTGCAGGTCGCGCTCGCCCTGTCCTGCTCGCGCCCCGACCACAGATTGCACCCGGCAAAGCGGCAGAAGACGGCGCGGCGACCGCTGCGCACGCCCTCTCCCTGCAGCGTCAGGAACAGCTCCTTGACCGCATAGGCCATCTCAGTCGGCATCCTCGGCATAGACCGTCGGATCGGCGAGCCCGGCCGCGGCGAAGCCCGCACGGCGCAAGCGGCAGCTGTCGCAGCGGCCGCAATGCTGCAGGTCGGGCGTCGGATCGTAGCACGACCAGCTCATCGCCGGATCGAGGCCGAGGCGTATCGCTTCGGCGGCAATGTCGGCCTTGGTCATGTGCTGGAGCGGGGTCCTGATGGCAAACCGCTCGCCGCCGTCGCCCGCCTTGGTCGCCAGCGCGGCAAGATCGGCAAAGGCGGCGATGAATTCGGGGCGGCAATCGGGATAGCCCGAGTAGTCCATGCTGTTGACGCCGATATAGATTTCGCGCGCACCTGCCGCTTCGGCCCAGGCAAGGCATAGCGATAGGAACACGGTGTTGCGCGCGGGCACGTAGGTGACGGGAATGTCGTCGCCGATCCCCGATTTGGGCACCGCGATATCGGCGGTCAGCGCCGATCCGCCGAACGCACTGAGATCGAGCGGCAGGACGACGTGGCGCAACGCGCCGACATGCGCGGCGATCCGTGCCGCGCTATCGAGTTCGATCCGGTGGCGCTGGTTATAGTCGATCGTCAGCGCAAGGACGTCGCGACCCGCCTCGCGCGCCAACCCTGCGCAGACCATTGAATCGAGCCCGCCCGAAAGCAGCACGACCGCCAGATTTTCATCGAGTGTGTTCATCGCGGGCGCGCTAGCGAGCGCAGGCGCGCTTCGCAAGCGCCGCGCGGTTTGGGATCAGTCGCAACTGCCGCTTTGGCGGGCCTCGTAGCTGTCCGAAAACGGCGATCCGCCGGCGAGGCCCTGCGTGTAGATCTGGATCAGTCGCGGCGTTTCATAACGCAGCGTCGTGCGGACGTGGCCCGCCGCGCCGCACGTCATGTGGATCGTCAGCTCGCCCGCGGCATTCTTGACCACATAGCGCGAACAGGAGCGCCGGACGTGGCGCAATGCGAGCAACTCCTCGCCGCTGCGCACGCAGATTTTCCGTGGCGCGCCACCGCCGACGGGCTTGAGCTGCCACGCACCCTTTTCGATCCGCTCGAGCAGGATAAAGCCCGGCGCGAATGCGGGAGCTGGCACGGCCAGCATGATAAGACCGAACATCAAGCCGACCTTGCCGGTCGTGACCATCGGGCTTCGCATCGTACGCATCCCTCCATCCCACCATTACCCGGTAGGATAGCATAAATGGGACGCAATTTCGCCAAGACAATAGATGCTAGGCGGGATCGAGCCCGGCGGGGATCGCGAAGATCTTCGCGCAAAACGCGCAATCGACGGGAATCGTGCCGTTTTCATCGACCATTTCGCGCCGTTCGTCTTCGGGAAAGCGCGCGAGCACCCCCGCCAGATAGGCAGCGTCGCAGCGGCATCCGCGCGCCAGCGTATCGCCGGCGAGGATGCGCACCTCGTCCTCGTGGAACAGCCGCCAGGCTACCTCCTCGAGCGACAGTGCGGGGTCGAGCAGCTCTTCGGGTTTGATTGTCTCGGCGAGTGCGCGGACATGGTCCCATTCGGGATGATCGAGCCGCGTGTGGAGCCGCTCGCGTCCCTCCTCGCCCTCGGGCAGATGCTGAATCATGATACCGCCTGCGACATAGTCACCCGGCGTGTTGCAATCGGCCGAAATCCGCACCAGACTGGGCAATTGTTCGGACTGGACGAGATAGGACTGCGCCGCCTCGGCGATGCTGGTGCCGTCGAGCGGGACGATTCCCTGATAACGCTCGCCATCGACTCCTTCGCCCGCCGGGCGATCGAAGGTTACCGCGAGGTAGCCCTTGCCGAACAGCGCAAACAGCGACGGATCGGTGGGAACTTCGACGAAGCGTTCCATGTCGAACTTGACGTAGCCGCGCAGCTCGCCCTCGCGGAAATCGCACACCAACAGCTCGATGATGCCCGCCTCGGTCTGCGCCTGTAGGGTCAACTGGCCGCCCGCCTGTTTGAGCGTCGAGCCAAGCAAGGCGGTCAGCACCAGGGCCTCGGCGAGCAGCCGCGCGATCGGCGGGGGATAGTCGTGCGCCGACAGGATCGTGTCGAGCACGGGACCGAGGCGGACGATCCGACCGCGCGCGTGCCGCGCGGGGATCGTTACTGCCAGCGGGCGGTCGAAATAGGTCGCACTGCCGCCCGTCCCGTCGCTGCCGTCCTCGATTTCGTCAGTCATTTTGCAACCGGTGCCTTCACCATCGGCTTGCCTTCATATTCGTAATCGCGCGCACCCGCCGAGAGCTTTTCAATGCACTCGTCGATATGGCGCTGTTCGATGTTGAGCGGCGGCAGGATGCGAACGACATTGTCGCCCGCAGCGACGGTCAGCAGGCCGTGATTGTCGCGCAGGTGCGCAACGAAGGGGCGGCTTTCGACCTTCATCTTGAGGCCGAGCATCAGCCCCTTGCCGCGGACATGGTCGAACAGGTCGTCGTGGTTGGGGATCAGCTGTTCGAGCGCGCCGCGCAGCCGTTCGCCGGTCGCCGCGACCTGATCCATGAAGCCGTCTTCGAGGATCACGTCGAGCACCGCCGAGCCGGCCGCCATCGCCAGCGGATTGCCCCCATATGTCGATCCGTGCGTGCCGAACACCATCCCCTTGGCCGCTTCCTCCGTGGCGAGGCACGCGCCCAGCGGGAAGCCGCCGCCGATGCCCTTGGCACTGGCGACGATATCGGGCGTCACGCCATAATGTTCGTGAGCGTAGAGCTTGCCGGTCCGCGCAACGCCGCACTGGACCTCGTCGAGGACGAGGAGCAGGCCGTGCTCGTCGCAGATCGCGCGCAGGCCGGCGAGGAATTCCTGGCTCGCGGGGCGGATGCCGCCCTCGCCCTGGATCGGCTCGACGAGGAAGCCGGCGGTATGCTCGTCGACCAGTGCGCGCGCCGCCTCGAGATCGTCGAACGGCGCATAGGCGAAGCCCGGCAGCAGCGGCTCGAATCCGTCGCGCATCTTTTCCTGGTTGGTCGCGCTGATCGTGCCGAGCGTGCGGCCGTGAAAGGCGTTGTTGAACGTGATAATGTTGGTCCGCTCGGGGTTGCCGTTGACATAATGATAGCGGCGCGCGGTCTTGATCGCGCATTCGACCGCTTCGGCACCCGAATTGGTGAAGAACACGGTGTCGGCGAAACTCGCATCGACCAGCCGCTGCGCCAGGCTTTCGCCCTGCGGACTGCCGTACATGTTGCTGACGTGCATAAGCGTCGCCGCCTGCTGCTGGATCGCCTGCGTCAGGTGCGGATGGCCGTGACCAAGCAGGTTGACCGCGATACCGCTGGCAAAATCGAGCGCCCGGCTGCCATCCTCGCCAATCAGATAGGCCCCCTCGCCCTTGACCGGCCGAAAGGCACAGCGGGGATAGACGGGCATCAGCGGGGTGATCGACATAAACGGGCCTTTTCGCGCAGAGTGACAACAAGGACAAAAGCAAAAGGCGACCCCGTGTTCGGGCCGCCCGGCAGGATTGCCGCACGCTATAGCCCCGCGCTCGATAGGGGGCAACACGAGCCGCCTGGTGGAACCAAAAACCGAGTTCGAACTTATGGCTTTCATGGGGCGCGCGATCCTGATCCTGTTGCTCGTGGCGATGGCCGGATGCAGGCCGGTGCCCGCCGACCTTGCCGGGACCGAACAGCGGTTGAGCAACGGCGGCACGCTGAGGATCGGCATCGTCGCCTCTCTCTCCGAACGCAGCTACGCCGACGCCATCGCCAAATCGAGCGCCGCTGCGCTGGGCATGGCCTATCGTAGCGAGAGCGGCGTGGCCGAAGACATTTTACCTGCGCTCGACGAGGGAAGCATCGACCTCGTAATCGGTCGCTTCGCGAAACGATCGCCGTGGGCAGCCGACGTGCTCCTGTCACGCGCAATAGGCGAAGAACCGGTATCGGGCGAAGAGCCCGTCTGGCGTTTTGTTACGCGCAACGGCGAAAATCGCTGGGCAATGACGATCGATCGACTGACCGGCGATGCGGTGGCGGGGCAATGACCAAACTGCCGCCCGAGATCCGCGACGACTGGCAAAAGGCCAAGCGCCTGGAATACTGGACGCTGGGGTGGATCGGGTCGATCGTCGTCGTCATGTATTTTGCCATGGGATCGAGCCAGGCAATGAAAAGCGCGATCTTCGAGGACATATTGTCGCTCGTACCAGCAATCGTCTGGCTGGTCGCAGCGCGGTTCGAGACCAAAACACCGAACGCGCGTTTTCCGTTCGGTTTCCACCGTGCGCAAAGCCTCGCCTTCCTGATCGCGGCGACCGCCCTGACTGGCGTTGGCGCGTTCCTGCTCTACGAAAGCGCGATGACGCTGATGGCCGCCGAGCACCCGCCGCTGGGGCCGGTTCACCCGTTCGGGATGACGATCTGGTCAGGCTGGCTGATGCTTGCCGCGCTCGCCTATTCGATTGTGCCGCCGGCGATCCTTGGGCGGATGAAACTGCCCGTCGCGCGGCGGATCAACGACAAGGTGCTCCACACTGACGCGATGATGCAAAAGGCCGACTGGCAGACGGGCGCAACCGGCATAGTCGGCATTATCGGCGTCGGCCTCGGCTTCTGGTGGGCCGATGCGGCGGCGGCGGCGATCATCTCGCTTTCGATCCTGGCCGACGGGATCAAGGGCCTGCGCACCGCCACCGCCGAACTGGTCGACGGTGCTCCGCGCGAACTGGGCGGCGACGCGATATCGCAAAAGGCGGCCGAACTGACTGGCCGGCTTCGCATCGCGTTTCCCGGGGCAACGATCCGGACGCGCGAAACAGGCCGCTTCATCAAGCTCGAAGTGCACGGCGCGCACCCCGACGATTCCGTTTCGCCCTTGCCCCAAACACGCGACGACTGGCGGATCGACGACATCGCCTTCGTCCCGAAGAGCGACGAGGGGGCGTCGGAATAGGCGCTATTCGACCGTCACCGACTTGGCGAGGTTGCGCGGCTGGTCGACGTCGGTGCCCTTGGCGACCGCAACGTGGTACGCGAGCAGTTGGACCGGGACCGCATAGACGAGCGGCTGGATCAGCGGGTGGCAGGCCGGCATCTCGATCGTCGCGACACAGCCGTCGCCCGCCGCGGCGATACCCGCGGCATCCGAAATCAGGATCACCTGCCCGCCGCGCGCGGCGACTTCGTGCATGTTGCTGACGGTCTTTTCGAACAGCTCGCCCGACGGCGCGATGACGATCACCGGCACGTCTTCGTCGATCAGCGCGATCGGGCCGTGCTTCATCTCGCCCGCGGCATATCCTTCGGCGTGGATATAGCTGATTTCCTTGAGCTTTAGCGCCCCTTCGAGCGCCATCGGATAATCTGGGCCGCGGCCCAGATAGAGCACGTCACGCG
>CAZHWG010000019.1:0-2713 GCA_964535925.1 uncultured Sphingorhabdus sp. | reverse complement strand
CGCGCCGGCGAGACGAGCCCCGCCATCGCCGCGATATCGTCGTCATGATCGAGCGCGCGGCTCATCGCCTCGGGAGCTTCGGCGAGATGCTTGACGATCTCGGCCTCTTCGGCGGCATCGATCCTGCCCTTTGCGCGCGCAAGGTTGGCGGCAAAGGCGGCGAGCACCGCGAGCTGGCAGGTGAACGCCTTGGTCGAGGCGACGCCGATTTCGGGCCCGGCATTGGTCGGCAGCAGCAGGTCGGCCTCGCGCGCCATCGTGCTCGTCGGCACGTTGACGACGACCGCGATCTTCTGATCGTGCTGCTTGCAATGGCGCAGCGCGGCGAGCGTGTCGGCGGTCTCGCCCGATTGCGAGATGAACAGCGCGAGGCCGCCCGGCGCGAGGACGGGATCGCGATAGCGGAACTCGCTCGCGACATCGATGTCGACGGGCACGCGGGCGAATTTCTCGAACCAGTATTTGGCGACCATGCCGGCGTAGAAGCTCGTCCCGCACGCGACGATCGTGACGCGGTCGATGGCCGACAGGTCGAAATCGGGGATCGGCAATGCGACGCGCCCATCGAGCGGTTTCAGATACGCCTGCAGCGTCTGCGCGACGACGACCGGCTGCTCGAAGATTTCCTTCTGCATGTAATGGCGGTGGTTGCCCTTTTCGATCGCCGCCGCCGACGCGCCCGACTGGGTAATCTCACGCTCGACCGGTGCATTGTCGACATCGAAAATCTCGACGCTGTCGCGGCTCAATACCGCCCATTCGCCCTCTTCGAGATAGGCGATCCGCTGCGTCAGCGGGGCCAGCGCGATGGCGTCAGAGCCGAGATAATTCTCGCCCTCCCCATAGCCGACGACAAGCGGCGAGCCGAGTCGCGCGCCGATCAAGAGGTCGTCATGCCCGGCGAACAGGATCGCGAGGCTGAAGGCACCGTGCAGCTGCGGCAGGACGGCGGCGACCGCGTCGCGCGGGCTCGCCCCGCCCTCGAGCTCGCGAGCGATGAGATGGCCGACGACCTCGGTATCGGTCTGGCTGGCGAAGGTCCGTCCCTCGGCGATCAGCGCGTCTCGCAGTTCCTTGAAATTCTCGATGATGCCGTTGTGCACCAGGCTGACGTCGCCGACGATATGCGGATGGGCGTTGTCCTCGGTCGGCGCGCCATGCGTCGCCCAGCGTGTGTGTGCGATGCCCGTGCGGCCGGGCAGCGGATCAGCCGCGAGCCGCTCGGCAAGATTGACGAGCTTGCCCGGCGCGCGGCGACGGTCGAAACCGCCGTTGACGAGAGTGCAGATGCCCGCCGAATCATAGCCGCGATATTCGAGCCGCCTCAGTCCTTCGAAGAGCGTCTGGGCAACATCGTCGCGGCCCAATATACCAAGGATGCCACACATTTACGGACCGACTTTCTCAGGAATATAGATGAACTCGCCAACCGGCATATAGGGGGTCGCGGCCGCGACGTTAAGATCGGCGTCGGCCGGCGCGGTGCAGATGCGCTCGGCGACCGTCTTGTCGCCCTTGATCACCGCGACGCCCGCGCTGAACGCCGGATCATTGCCTTTGCCGTCGAAGCGCGTGCGCAATATGCGGCTATAGGCGACATAGGTGAAGCCGCCATTGTCGAACTGGATCTGCGCCTCGCCGCCGCCCGAATAGGGCGCGGTCGCGCTGCGCATCGTCCCGCTTCCCGTCGCATCGCCAGCGGGATAGGTCAGCTCGCGCGTTGCGCCGCGACCGACTCGATATTGCGCGCCTTGCGCTGGATCGGCGGCACCGCAGACCGACATCGTCCGCGCACCCGAGGCGCAGGAAAAGAGCACCGTTTCGCCCGGCCGGCACAGCGTCGGCACGCCCGCCACCGCGATCGTCGCGGCCGCGGCCAAGGGTGTCGGCGTCTGTGCCACCGTCTCCTGGTTCGCCACCGCCGCGCGGTCGGATTCGTTTGGCGCCGCGATCTCGTTACCGCCGCTGTCGGGGCTCGAGCATGCAGCCAGCATGACCGCCATCGCAGCGCAGGCCGCGCCTCCAACGCGGTTCACGCGCCCTTGTCCTTGCGTGCCTGCATCGCTTCGCGGAAGCGCCTTGCCCAGCCGGGCTTGGTGTCCTGCGTGCCGCGCGCCAGCGCCAGCGCATCGGGTTCGACATCGCGCGTGACGACGCTGCCCGCAGCCACGATCGCGCCCGCGCCGATCGATACCGGGGCGACCAAAGCCGAGTTAGACCCGATAAAAGATCCCGCACCTATCACCGTGCGATATTTGAAAAATCCGTCATAGTTGCACGTGATCGTCCCGGCGCCGATATTGGCCCCGGCGCCGACCTCCGCATCGCCGAGATAGGTCAGATGGCTGGCCTTGGCGCCCTGACCGAGCGTCGTGTTCTTGACCTCGACGAAGTTGCCGACCTTGGCCCCCTTGCCAAGGACCGTGCCGGGACGCAGCCGCGCATAGGGACCGACTTCGCAATCCTCACCGACGCTTGCGCCTTCGAGGTGCGAGAAGCTCTTGATCCGGGCACCGCGCGCAATCGTGACGCCGCGGCCGAAGACGACGTGCGGTTCGATCACCGCGTCTTCGCCGATCGCGGTGTCGAACGAAAAGAACACGCTGTCGGGATCGCGCAGCGTGACGCCCGCGCGCATCATCTCGGCGCGGCGATCGGCCTGCCAGAGCGCTTCGGCGCGGGTAAGGTCGGCGCGGTCGTTCACCCCGGTGAC
>CAZHWG010000018.1:0-13548 GCA_964535925.1 uncultured Sphingorhabdus sp. | reverse complement strand
CATTCAAACATTTGGGAAGGACGAGGCAATGTCCCATCACAAAAGAGAAGCGAGGCCGCCGCGCTGTATGCGCGCGAGGGCACTGAACCCGCGATAGTCTAATCGCGAAGGTCGACAAGCATGCGCCAGCCGAAGCGCCGTTCGTCGCTACCTGCGCAAACGCGGCAGAATTGTCTCTAACACGGCAGGGTATAGCGCGTGATCAAACTCGCATCCGCAGTCATTATCTGCAACCCAACGCACTGTGGCTACGATCGATTCGAGGCCCGGCAGGGAAATCCATACCTGCTCGCCTACAACGGCTCGCACATATGTAGTAAATCGGCAGCCAGACACCGACAAATCTCTTAACGAAAGGGCGGACGCTTTGTGGCCAGGCCGCCGAAACGACACGGTGGCTGAGACGCTCCGACGATCCATTCCGCGTTGCTCCGTCGCAGGTTGAACCCGCTGGTCAAGACCTGCCAATCGATCATTCGCATTCGAATCCGAAGTCATAGAAGCACAATTAAGCCAAAAAAAGTTACTCGATACTGAATGATAGCGTCGAGCCGGTTGGATCACTTTTCGAGGCTGATCATGTGCTGCGTAATGCGACTTTCCCCACCGAGACATATTTATATCGTGTTTAGAGCTGCTGTAGCGGCAGCCCAGCGATCGGTTGGCTTAGGCTGCGCCATCGCTCGCCAGAGCACATTGTAAGGCCACTGGTCGGGCTGCACGCGCGAGTTGCTAAACACGAACGCCAAGACAAGTGGCAATTAGCTTGTGCGGTCGATCGGCTCGCGTTCGTAGCGCTCCTCAGATAACAGTTTGGGCAGGGCTAGTGATATTTGTCGGCGGCGTCCCCATATTATGGTTAACTCAACGCGCGGAGGAATTGATGGCCAAATGGAGAAAATGCACGCTGGCTCCAAATGGCGAGCCAGAATTTATCAACCTTTCGAACGTCGCGAAAATCGTGCCGCATCGACTAGGTTCGCTGATTATATTGGTGGGCCTGCCGGGACATGAAACAATTGTGCAGCAGACCCCGTCTGAGGTTTTAGGCGGGGAAGAGATCTCATAGCGCCCAAGGACTGGGCGATAGGACAGTCCAACACAATGCCATCCCGCCACACTCCGCCCAAGGTCGTTGGATGCGACCGGCATCGAAAGGCTCGTCGCGCGCATCGCCGATCGGCTGGGCTGACCGGCAGGGTCCATCGCTCGCCCTGACCCGAATCGGGACTCGCCTCTGCGAACTGCTCGCGCTCAAACGATTTTCTTGCTAAATACGGCGTTAACCATTCGCGCCGTCCAGCCCGTCTGGGAGCGCCTCTAGCCAGGGGATTAACCATGCGAAGCTTTGTATTGCTGGGGATTGCCACCCTCGTCGTGCTGTGGACCGATCCCGCCCATGCGGTCGACGACTCGCATCGTGTCGTCGTCGCCCAGCGCGGCGTCGATTATCGCGACGCGCCGCAATCCGACACGCGCGTCTACAGCGGCCACGACGACCGTCAGATCACCGAAGCTGATTATCGCGGGCGCTGGTCTGGCGGATGGAACGGGCAATGGGCACCCGACGGAACGACCTATACCGGGACATTCCAAGGCACCTACCGCCCCGAAAACGCTTTCGGCTATGAAGACGAGCGCAATGAAGGTCACGACGTCGCTTATCGGGACGATGGCGACTATCGCGCCGACTATCGCGATGCGCCGCGCGACGACGAGCGTGGTTACGACCCGCGCGAGATGGAGCGTCTCTGCGGTCATGGCGCGACCGTTGGCGGCGCAGTCGTCGGCGGCCTAGTCGGCGGCTTTGCGGGCAATCGCGTCGCCGGGCGCGGCAGCCGGACCGAAGGCACGATCATCGGTGCCGGGGTCGGCGCCCTCGCCGGCGGCGCGATCGGCAGCGCCGCCGACCGCCAGCGCTGCGACGCCTGGCGCTCGGGCTATGACGGCCGTCGCGGGGCACGATATTACGAAGAGCACGACCGCCGCATGGCGCCCGCCTACGCTCAGCCCGCATACGGGTATCCAGCCTATGGCTATGCCTATCCCGCCTATTATTACGCTGCCGCGCCCGCGGTGACGACGGTGATCGTCGAGGGCGGAGGCTGCGGCTGCCAGCAGGTGACCGAGACCGTCACCACGACCGAATATGAGACGGCTTATACGCCGACCAAGCGCATCCGCAGGACCTACGTCGCGCCGGTCAAGCGCATGCCGATCAAGGGCAAGCGGCTCTACCGCAAATAGGATTTTTCGAGACTGGCAAGCTTTGTGGCGGAGCGATCCCCGCCCTTCGTTCAGCCTCGGCATCCCTCCAGGCAAAAGGTGCCAGTCGGCTAACGACCCAATTCCGGACAATCCCGCCACGGTTGCGGGAATAGAACGTCGGCGTGAGGTGGCTTCCATTGCGCGACAACGCCGGGACATCGCGGTTCTTTTCTTCGAACTCTATTTTCTGGCCGCGGCTTGATTACCGCCCTTGCTTGCTTTCTGCTTATTCTGCTCATGGCGAAGGTTACGGATAGCCGAGCCGTTTCCAGCTAGTGGGATCTGTCATTCGGCGGAGGAGGCACTCGAGGCGGCGCGGGCGGAATGTCGCCCTCCGACACTTGCGTGGGGGGGAGAGGATTAAGGACGCTTTCCTCTGATTGGAAATCGAGTCTACGGCCCTTTTCGCCCGATCCATCTACTAGCACGATCCGGTCCGGGCCGGTGCGGATAACTGCCGGGTTGGCGGTCAGCATTGTCATGACCGCACTCGGTTCATTTCTCATCGTGCGAGCGACGGCGGGGCAATCGCTGATATTGATGCTTTCTCTCGCTGCCAGCCGGGCGTCCGTTGTCCAGCGTATAGGTATCGGCAGATTGGGACACTGCGACCACAACAGACGTTCACGCCCGATCGTTACTACACCTTGGATATCTCCGGTCCCGGACGATCCCCAACCGTTGTAGGTCGTGGACATTTGCGGCATCCAACGCCCTTCGATCTCTCTGAAATCAGGCTTGTTCGCCTGACGCCAGAGATTTGGCTCAATGAGCACTAATTCGCCCGCGTCGCTTCTCAGGGAGACGCGACCCGGACCGAATCTGCGAACTTCTGGGTTACTGCCGAAGAAAGCAAAGAAGCGCTTGTCCCGAGCCTCACGAACAGGCCCGCAGCCTTGCAGCGTCTGCAAGCGTGACCCGTCGCCGGTATCGTGCAGGATGCCGTTCAGTCCCAAAGACACTGAATTACCGGACTGATTGCAACCGACGCTGTAAGTTATCCTGTCGCCGTCATTCTGGAGATAGGCACTGCGCCAGGGCGTGCCATTTCGCCATGATGGTTCGAAATCCTCGAACCGTTCAATGAGCCAGAACCCTTCGAGCTCACGCAGAGATGTGAGCAGCCGTCTCTGCTCCTCGATCGATGTCTCCGCAGCGCTCTCCCTATTGTCTGAAATGTCGCAGCCCGCCACGGTGGCGCAGCATGCGCAAGCTAGAAGTGTAGTGCGAAAAGTGAGTGTCATTACAGACTGACCATCATGAAGTAATTTAGCTCCGACTTTTCGAAAATAAAGACCCCATTCCTTTCCGCTCTCGCGCTGTGACTCGTATCGGCCAAAAAGCCGCCTGTCGTAAGCCCACCCAATATCGGTCAGCTGTGTGATGCGGCGAGATTCCCAGAACCGGTCGGACGGCTAACGACCCAATTGCAGCCGCTGGTATTTATGATATTTGATGACCGATGAGCTTACTCACTCCACCTTGCCCTAACTGCGGAACAGCAGTCACTTTTATAAAAACCCAGTGGGGGTTGGGGAAGCCGTTTGCCTGTAAAGGTTGCAATGCCAAACTACTGATCCCGCGTAACTACTGGATAGGCTTAGGGGCTTTCGTCGTCTTCTGGCGGCTGAAAGGGCGTGCGGAGTCCACGGCCGAAATCTTACTCCTGCTCGTTGGACTTGTGATAGCTGTTCTCATGCTCTCCCGCCTCTTTCTCATCCCACGAAAAGTGTGATCTCAGTGACCGCTTTCAACCCAATATCGGACATTGCGGTTTAACCATCGTCGGGAATAGGAGACGATCCGCTATCGGGGATTTGAAACGGCGCCGGCAATGACCGAAACTGGGCGCAAAGCTGACACACGCTCATCCTTCCAATCGTTGACCCCGATCAAAATTCCCGACGGCAGAGCAGCTTTCTGTCGTGAATAATGGGCACAGACGCCATAATAATCTTAAAAAACCGAAAATACTAAAGCGACGAATTCCAACAAACGTAGCACGTTATCTCGGAATCAAAATCTTGTGGCAATCATAGAGTGAACTGCCGGCGTCATCATCATAATCATGCTTTATTTTGAACTCTTCGATCGCTTTTTCCAATTCTTCCAAATTCTCATGTATAGAAGTCTCGGTAATGTGCATATCATACATAACTAATGCGTGTCGGCAGTCTAATCTACCTGGGGCCTTGGCCCGGCGCGGGGAGATATCGACACTGTTAATCCCACACGCCGCGTATCCTACATATTCGTCCTCCATTCGATATTTTTGCATAAAAGAGAACTTCGCATCTTCCGCCGCTTCCAGATTAGTGAACAGACGGGCAGACAACATACCGCCGATCTCTATGGAGAATGCCCACAACGTGCGTGTTAGTTCCGAACTGCTTTCAAACAGTTCTGTGTCTTGTGACGGTATCGATGCACGGATTTCTCTAGCTACTTCTCGTAGAGCTTGAGATTGAGCCGAGCACAGCGCTTGCTCGACTTCCCAACTCTCATCTTGTATGGCCGTATAGCTTGAAGCGTATTGGTGCGCTCGTGCCTCGATCAAATCTGCAACGAAATTCAGATCGGTCATTTATAGATTTCCTTGCATTGAATCGGTCGAATTCAGGCTCCCCCGTCAATTAGATAATTCGAATCCTGTAATTTTTGATGACAAGGGCAGCGCACACGGTGTTCACTGAACTGCGCAACACCAAGAAATTATGGAAAGTTGGCGCGCTCACGGTAGATTGGCCAAAATTTGCCAACATTTTGAGTGCCCATCTTCGTCCTGTATGGGGCACCATTTCATCCGAACACCGGGCGCCAGCCCGTCTTCGATCAGCCGAACACCGCAGTCCCGCTCTTGTAGAGCATATAGGCCGCCACCACGAAGATCAGCGCGGCGAAGATGCGGCGCAGCGCGCCCTCGGTCTCAGCCAGACGATGCGACAGTGCGGTGCCCGTGAGGCTGCCGGTGAGTCCGCCAGCCACGAAAACCGCCGCCAGCGTCCAGTCGATCAGTCCCGACCAGGCATAGCTTGCCGCGGTGGCAAGCCCGAAGGCGGCGACCGCGACGAGCGAGGTGCCGATCGCGCGGATCATCGCCATTCCCGTCGCGGCGATCAGCCCGGGAACGATGAGAAATCCACCGCCAATCCCGAAAAATCCCGAAAACACGCCCGTCGCCAGGCCGAAGACCGGCGTCTTGACCGGCGCAACGCGGCCGTCGCCGAGCTCGTCCGATACCGTCCGGCGGCGCAGCATCAGCGCGCCGACGACGATCATCAATATGGCAAAGAGAAACAGCAGCCCCTGGCCGTCGAACGCCTTGCCCAGCACCGAGCCCAGCAGCGCGCCGAGCACGCCGGCGGTGGCGAACCATGCCGCGGGACGCCACGCGACATTGCCGCGCCGGGCATGACCCCAGACGCCGAGCAGCGCGTTGAGGCCCACCGCGAGGGCGCTGGTGCCGATCGCGATGTGCGGATCGCGCACGCCGACGAGGTATACGATGAGCGGTGTCGCGAGGATCGATCCGCCGCCACCGACGAGCGCGAGGATGAAGCCGACCAGCGCGCCCGAAAACGCGCCGCTGGCGTAGAAAGCGAGATCATAGGTCATGCCGTGCGCACCCACATACGGTCATGGACAATCATGCCGACAACGAGCGCGGCAACGAAGACGAGCACCGGCCAGCCACCGACCAGCAATGCTGCGAGCGCGGGGCCGGGGCAGAAGCCGACCAATCCCCAGCCGATCCCGAAGAGCACCGAGCCCGCGATCAGCGGGCGGTCGATCGGCGCCGTTTCGGGCACCGCGAAGCTATCGACCAAGGCAGGCTTTTCGAGCCTCCGCAGCCAGCGATAGGCGATGAACGACGGGACCAGCGCGCCGCCCATGACGAAGGCCAGCGTGGGGTCCCAGCGCCCGGCAAGGTCGAGGAAGCCGAGCACGCGCGCGGGGTCGATCATCGCGCTGAGCGCGAGCCCGGCGCCGAACAGCGCACCGATGGCGAGCGCGACCAACAGGCGAACGGTCATAACGGCATCTCCAGCAGGTGACGGAGGACAAAGACGGTGGCGAACCCCGCCGCCATGAAACTTGCGGTGGCGGCGATCGAGCGGCGCGACAGGCGGGCCATGCCGCACACGCCGTGACCGCTGGTGCAGCCGTTGCCGAGCCGCGTTCCGAACCCGACGAGAAGCCCGCCCGCGATCAAGAGCGGCAGGCTCGTCGTGACGGTGATCGCCGGCGCATTGGTCATGATCGTGAGCAGCGTCGCACCGAGCGGCAGGCCGATGACGAAGGCTGCCGCGACCCCGCGCGAAGTCGCGCCGCGCGACAGGCCGAGCGATTGCGCCGCCATTCCGCTGACCCCGGCGATACGCCCGAGGAGAAGGAGCATGGCGCCCGCGGCGATGCCGATCATCAGCCCGCCGGCGAGCGCGGTCAGCGCATTGAACTCAGCCATTTTCGACACTCCCGAATGCGTTGAGCGGCAGTTTGAGGTAGCGTGTTCCGTTGTCTTGGGGGTCGGGCAAATGCCCACCGCGCATGTTGACCTGGAGCGAGGGGAGGATCAGCTTGGGCATGCCGAGTGTCGCATCGCGCGCTGTGCGCATGGCGACAAAGGCGTCTTCATCGACCCCTTCGTGGATGTGGACATTGCCCGTCCGCTCGGCGCCAATCGTCGTTTCCCATGCGAACACATCGCGATTGGGTGCCTTGTAATCATGGCACAGGAAGACGCGCACCGCGTCGGGCAAGCCGAGCAGGCGACGGATCGAACGATAGAGATCGTGCCCCGAGCCGCCGGGGAAATCGACGCGTGCGGTGCCGTAATCGGGCATGAACATCGTATCGCCGACGAACAGCGCATCACCGATCAGATAGGCCATGTCGGCGGGGGTATGTCCTGGCACGTGCAGCGCGATGAGGACAAGGTCGCCGATCGCCAGCGTGTCGCCATCGGCGAGCAGCCGGTTGAATTGCGACCCGTCGCGCCGGAACGCGGTGCCTTCGTTGAACACCTTGCCGAAAACGTCCTGGACGGTGACGATATCGCGGCCGATCGCGAGCTGGCCGCCAAGCTGGTCCTGCAACCACGGCGCCGCCGACAGGTGGTCGGCATGCGCGTGCGTTTCGAGGATCCACGCCACGGTAAGGCGCTCGGCAGCGATGTAATCGACGATCGCCTGCGCGCTGAGCGTCGTGGTCGTTCCCGATGCCTGGTCGAAATCGAGGACCGAATCGATGATCGCCGCCTTCCGCGTCGCCGGGTCGTGGACGACATGACTCGCGGTAAAGGTTGCCTCGTCGAAGAAGGTCTGCACGACCGGGCGGGTCGCGACGTTGGCGATCGCGGTCTGCGCCTGGTCGATGGCGGATTGAAGGACGGTGTCGGTCATGGCTTCACCTCGTTATGGCAGTAAAGTTCGTGGATCAGAGCGAGCAGTCTGGCGGCATTGGCATCGGCGATGCGATAGCGCACGGCAGTGCCCTGGCGATGCGATTCGACGAGCCCCTGCTCGCGCAGCTTGCCAAGATGCTGTGACATGGCCGACTGGCTGAGGCCGGCGCGCACGCCAAGTTCTCCCGCGGCCAGCTCGCCGGCATCGACGAGATGGCACAGGACGAGCAGCCGCGCGGGATGCGCCAGCGCCTTGAGCATGCCGACGGCAACGCCGGCATGCTGGGTCATATCGTCGAGCACGGTGTTCATGCCGACCAATATATAAGGGGTTTCTAAATTAGCAAGTGCTAATGAGTTTGCCGGACCAAATCAGGCCCAGTCGAGGATGACCTTGCCCGATGCGCCCGAGCGTGCGGCGTCGAATCCGGCCTGGAAATCCGCGTGATCCATGCGGTGAGTGATGACCCCCGAGACATCGAGCCCCGACGACAGCATCGCCAGCATCTTGTACCAGGTTTCGAACATCTCGCGGCCGTAAATCGTCTTGATCGTCAGCGCCTTGAACACGATCTTCGACCAGTCGACCGGCATTTCGCCTGCCGGGATGCCGAGCATCGCGACGTTGCCGCCCATCACCATATTGTCGACGATCGCGTTGAAGGCCGACGGTGCGCCAGACATTTCCATCGCGACGTCAAAGCCTTCCTTCATCTTGAGGCTGGACATCACGTCCTCGAGCTTTTCCTTCGAGACATCGACCGGCCGGCAATCAGCGACCTTTTCGGCCAGCGCGAGGCGGTTGGGGTTGATGTCGGTAATGACGACGTTGCGCGCGCCGACATGGCGCGCGATCGCGGCGGCGAAGATGCCGATCGGGCCCGCGCCGGTGATCAGCACGTCCTCGCCGACCAGGTCAAAGGCGAGCGCGGTGTGGACCGCATTGCCGAGCGGGTCGAGCATCGCGGCGACGTCCATATCGAGATCGTCGGGCAGTTCGATGACGTTGAACGCGGGGATGGCGAGATATTCGGCGAACGCGCCCGGCCGGTTGACGCCGACGCCTTGCGTATCGGGATCCAGATGGAAGTGGCCCGCGCGCACAGCGCGGCTCTTCTGCCCGATCAGATGCCCCTCGCCCGACACGCGCTGGCCGATCTTGAGCGGGCGTTTAACGTTGCTGCCGAGCTCGACAATGTGGCCGCCGAATTCGTGGCCGACGATCATCGGCACGGGAATCGTCTTCTGCGCCCATTCGTCCCAATTGTAGATATGGACATCGGTGCCGCAGATCGCTGTCTTTTCGACGCGGATCAACACCTCGTCGGGCTTGATCTCGGGAACCGGCGCGGTTTCGAGCCAGATGCCCTCTTGCGGCTTGGCCTTGACCAAAGCTTCCATCGTTTCGGCCATCAGCTGACTACTCCCAATTCGCGACCCACCTTGGTAAAGGCGGCGATCGCGGCATCGATCTGCGCGTCGGTATGCGCCGCCGACATCTGCGTGCGGATGCGCGCCTCGCCGCGCGGTACGACGGGAAACGAGAAGCCCGTCACATAGATCCCTTCGTCGAGCAATCTGGCCGCCATGTCCTGGGCAAGGCGTGCATCGCCAAGCATCACCGGAATGATCGGGTGCTCGCCCGGCTTGAGGTCGAAACCGGCCTCGGCCATGCCCTTGCGAAAACGCTGGGCATTGGCGACGAGCCGCGTGCGCAGTTCGCTCGATCCTTCAAGCATGTCGAACACCTTGAGGCTGGCCCCGACGAGGCCGGGAGCGAGCGCGTTCGAGAACAGATAGGGCCGCGCGCGCTGGCGCAACAGGTCGACGACTTCCTGCCGGGCGCAGATATAGCCGCCCATGCCTCCGCCAAGCGCCTTGCCGAGCGTTCCGGTGAGGATGTCGATACGGCCTTCAACGCCGCAATATTCGGGGCTGCCGCGGCCGTTTTCGCCCATGAAGCCCGATGCGTGGCAATCATCGACCATGACCAATGCGCCGTAGGCGTCGGCGAGGTCGCAGATTTCTCCGAGCTTGGCGATATAGCCGTCCATCGAAAAGACGCCGTCGGTGACGATCAGCTTGGTCCGCGCACCTGCCGCATCGGCCGCTTTGAGTTGCACCTCGAGATCGGCCATGTCGCTGTTGGCGAAGCGGAACCGCTTGGCCTTGCACAGCCGCACGCCGTCGATGATCGATGCGTGGTTGAGCGAATCCGAAATGATCGCGTCGTCGGCCTCGAGCAGCGGCTCGAACACCGCGCCATTGGCATCGAAACACGCGGCGAAGGTGATCGAATCGTCATAGCCGAAGAACCTGGCGATGCGTGCCTCAAGCGTGCGGTGCAGCTCCTGCGTGCCGCAGATGAAGCGGACCGAGGCCATGCCGAAGCCGTGATCGCGCGCGGTATCGGCCATCGCCGCGATCAACTCGGGATTATCGGCGAGGCCGAGATAGTTGTTGGCGCAGAAATTGATCGCGTCCGTCTCACTGCCGTCGGCGCGGCGGATGCGGACCTCGGCGCCCTGTGGGCTGGTCATCAGCCGCTCGGCCTTGGTGAGGCCCTGTTCGTCGATTTCGGCGAGCGTCGAGCGCATGCGGGCGTAAAAACCGTCGCGAGTGGCGAGGTCGATCTGGGCGGGGTCTTTGATGTCGGTCATGCGGGCGCAATAAGCATTGGCGCGGCGTTCGTCCATGCCCCTGCTGTTGCGGCTAGGCGCGGAAGAACGTCAAGCGTTCAAGCAGCCGCTATCAACTAACTACTTGTTATCGTGTCGCTTTCATAGAAATAGCGACAATTACGCTAGATCCGTTCGCCGCTCAGCCGCTGGCAAATCATGTCGAGTTGATCGAGCGAACTGTATTTGAGCGAGACCGTCCCGCCGCGCGCGCCGCTGTTGACGATCTTGACGCCGAGCCCGAGCAGGTCAGCGAGATGATCCTCGACCGCGGCGATGTCGGGATCGGCGACCGCCGGCCCCCGCGCCTTGCGCTTGCCCGACGTCTTCGCCTCACGCAGGTCGCGGACGATCGTCTCGACCTGGCGGACCGACAGACCCTTGTCCTCGACCTGGCGCGCCAATGCGACCGGATCGGGCGCGTTGATCAGCGCGCGGGCGTGCCCCATCGACAACCGCTGGTCGACGACCGCCTGCTGGACGGGTTCGGGCAGGTCGAGCAGGCGCAACAGGTTGGCGACATGGCTGCGCGACTTGCCGACGAGCCGCGCGAGCGATTCCTGCGCATGACCGAAATCCTCGCCGAGTTTCTGATAGGCGCGCGCCTCTTCGATCGCATTGAGGTCTTCGCGCTGGATATTCTCGACCAGCGCGATCTCGAGCGTCTCGGCATCGTCGAAGGCGCGGACGATCGCGGGCATGTCGTGCAGCCCGGCGCGCTGCGCCGCGCGCCAGCGCCGCTCACCGGCGACGAGCTGATAGCCGTGGCCAGTCGGTGCGGGGCGGACGATGACCGGCTGGATGACGCCGCGCTCGGCGATCGAGGCGGCGAGTTCGGTGAGCGCGGCGTCGTCGAAATGGCGCCGCGGCTGTTCGGGATGCGGGTGGATCGAGCCGACGTCGATGCGGACGATCTCGCCGCTCGGATCGGCCCCGCCCGCCATCGCCGGCGCTTCGCGTCCGGCCTCGCTGAACAGCGCGTCGAGACCGCGGCCGAGACCGCTCGGGCGCTTCTTCGTGACGGGCTTTAAATCGACCGAAAGTTTTGGTTTTTCGGTGTTTTCTACTGCTTCATTGTTCGCCATGTTAGGCCGCCTGACGTCTGGTGGGGAGCCGCCCGATAACCTCGCGGGCGAGCTGCATATAGGCCGCTGATCCCGGGCAGCGATGGTCGTAGATCAAAGCCGGCAGGCCGTGGCTCGGCGCTTCGGACAGTCGCACGTTGCGCGGGATGACGGTGTCGAACACGACCTTGCCGAGGCACGCACGGACATCGTCGGAAACCTGGTTGGTCAGGTTATTGCGCCGATCATACATCGTCAGCGCAACGCCGAGGATCGACAGGCCGGGATTGAACTTATCGCGGATCCGCTCGACGGTGCGGAGCAGTTGGCTGAGGCCTTCGAGCGCAAAGAACTCGCACTGCAGCGGCACGATCAGCGAGTCGGCGGCGACGAGTGCGTTCATGGTCAACAAGCCGAGCGAGGGCGGGCAATCGATCAGGCAGATGTCCCAGCGGCCCGGCGGCACGCGTTCGATCGCCATTTCGAGCCGATGCGTCCGCTTGTCGAAATCGACCAGTTCGATCTCGGCGCCCGACAGATCGACCGTGGCCGCAACGATATCGAGCCGAGGCACTGCGGATGGTTGCGCAGACGACATGATCGACGCATCGCCGGTCAGGACCTGGTAGCTTGAATGTTCGCGCGCCGATTGCGCAATGCCGAGACCGGTCGAGGCATTGCCCTGCGGATCGATATCGATCAGCAGGACGCGCCAGCCGATCGCCGCCATGCCGGTCGCCAGGTTGATCGCGGTCGTCGTCTTGCCGACTCCACCCTTCTGATTGGCAATCGCAATGGTGATCATGGTCTATCCGCCGCTAAAACGCCCTTTGCCGATGAGGATGGCAGAGTCGGGGCTGGTTACGCTCTGTTTCACGTGAAACGCATCCTGCCATGGCTGCGGCAGGTTGGCCAGTTCGTTAACCGCGTTTTTGCCCTTGGGCAGCAGCCAGATCGTCTTGCGACCCGCCAGATGGCGCGATTTTTTAACCAGCTTCTCCAGCGGAGCAAAAGCGCGTGCGGTGATGATATCTGCGCAATCTTCCATAGTTTCGGCCTTGCCGCCGAAGATCGAGACGTTGGCGAGCGCCAATTCGGTCGCGCAATCTTCTAGGAACGCCGCGCGCGCAGGACGCATTTCGGACAGGACGATTGGGTCGCCGGTGATAATCGCGATGACGAGTCCCGGAAAGCCAGCGCCCGAGCCGAGGTCGATCCACCGGCGCTCGCGCTTGCTCGGCGCGAGCGGCAAGCCGGTGAGCAGTTGCGCGCTGTCGACGATATGGCGCCACCAAATATCGTCCTCAGTGGTCTTCGAAATGAGATTCTGTTCGCGATTGCCCGCGATGACGAGTTCGGCGAGTCGGGCCAGCTTGGCCATCTTCGCGGGCCGGACTTCGAGCGTATCGAACAGCCAGGCGCGCGCGCGCTCTTCGCTGTTCATGCCGCCACCCGGCGCAAGCGCACGAGCACCGCGGTCAGCGCCGCCGGCGTGATACCTGGAATGCGCGCCATCATGCCGAGCGTTTCTGGACGCGCGGCGTCAAGCCGCTCGATCATCTCGTTCGACAGCCCGCCGACGCCGGCAAAGTCGAAATCGGCGGGAATCGCGATCCGCTCATTGGCGGCGAGCGCACGGATCTCGGCCTCCTGCCGCGCCAGATAGGGGCCATAGCGCCGGTCGCTTTCGATCTCGTCGAGCGCGGCAGGGTCGCACGCCGCAAGCTGGGGATGATCGTCGCGCGCATCGCGGAAGGCGATGTCGCTCTGGATCAGGGCATCGCCGAGCGAGCGCCGTTCGCCATTGCGCGAAGACGTCTCGGCATCGCCGTCAATCAGCGTCGCGACTTCGCCCAGCGCTGCGCGATGCGTCGCGAGCGCATCTTGCCGCCGTTCGGACAGGCAGCCGATCGCTTCGGCATGTTTGCCGAGCCGCGTCCATGCATTGTCGGCGCGCAGCCGCAAGCGATATTCGGCCCGCGCGGTCAACATCCGATAGGGTTCGCTCACCCCCTGCAGGATGAGGTCATCGATCATCACGCCGAGATAGCTCGTCGTCCGGTCGAAATGGACCGCATCGCGGGCCAGCGCGAGCGCCGCCGCATTGGCGCCTGCCGCGAGACCGAGCGCTGCC
>CAZHWG010000017.1:0-14876 GCA_964535925.1 uncultured Sphingorhabdus sp. | reverse complement strand
CACGCGCCACTATCGCCAGCACCAGCAGGGCAAGGCGACCTCAACCAACCCGATCGCCTCGATCTTCGCCTGGACCGGCGGGATCAAGCATCGCGGCACGATCGACGGCACCCCCGAGGTCACCAAGTTCGCCGAAACACTCGAGCGCGTCTGCGTCGAGACGGTCGAATCGGGCGCGATGACCAAGGATCTCGCGATCCTGATCGGTCCCGACCAGCCGTGGATGACGACCGAACAGTTCTTCGAAGCGATCGTCGAGAACCTCGAAGCCGCCATGGCGACGGGGAGCTGAGGCGCGCAGATGAGCGCGAACAGCACCAAGGCCCGGCTCGAAGTCCGCGCAGCGACGCTCGGCGATGTCAGCGGCATCGCCGCGCTCGTCCGGCGCGCCTATGACGACCTGCCGGCCTATACCTATGGCGAGATTCGCGGTCAGCTGAACAACTATCCCGAGGGCTGTTTCGTCGCGATTCTCGACGACAAGGTCGTCGGCTATTGCGCGTCGATGCGGATCGCGGGCGGCATCGCGCTGGCGCCGCACAGCTGGGACGAGATTACCGGCAACGGCTTCGGCTCGCGCCACGACCCGACCGGCGACTGGCTCTACGGTTACGAGATGTGCGTCGATCCCAAGGTCCGCGGAACGAGGATCGGGCGGCGACTCTACGAGGAACGCCGCGCGCTCGCCGAGCAGCTCGAACTGACCGGCATCGCCTTTGGCGGGCGCCTTCCCGGCCTGACGCGCAACCGGCGAAAGGTCGACGGTCCCGACGACTATCTCGAGCAGATCGTCGCGGGAAAGATCCACGATCCCGTCATTCGCTTCCAGCTCGCCAACGGCTTCGAACCGATCGGTGTGCTCAAGAACTATCTGCCCGAAGACAAGAAATCGCGCGGCTTTGCCGCCCATATGGTCTGGCGCAATCCGTACGTCGATCGCGACGAACCGGTAAAATTCCGCATCCCCCGCGGTGTCGAGGCGGTGCGTATCGCGACCTGCCAGCTCCAGGCGCGCGCCGTCGCCGACTATGACGACTTTATGAAAGCAATCCGATATTTCGTCGATGTTGCAGCTGATTACGAGTCAGACTTCATTGTTTTTCCTGAACTGTTCACGCTATCGTTGCTGTCGTTCGAGGAGAAGGAACTGTCGCCGATGGAGGCGATCGAGACGCTGAGCAAATACACGCCCAAGATCCGCGCCGAGCTCAGCGAGATGGCGATGAAGTTCAACATCAACATCATCGGCGGATCGCATCCGACGCGCACCGACGACGGCGAGATCCAGAACGTCGCCTTTGTCTGCCTGCGCGACGGATCGGTCCACGAGCAGGAAAAAATCCACCCGACGCCGAACGAACGCTATTGGTGGAACATCAAGGGCGGCGACACGATCGACGCGATCCCGACCGACTGCGGCCCGATCGGCGTCCTGATCTGCTACGACAGCGAGTTTCCCGAACTCGCCCGCCGGCTCGTCGACGAAGGCGCGCGGATCATCTTCACCCCGTTCTGCACCGACAGTCGCCAAGGCTATCTGCGCGTCCGCTATTGCTCGCAGGCTCGCGCGATCGAGAACCAGTGCTTCGTCGTGCTGTCGGGCAATGTGGGCAACCTGCCCAATGTCGCCAACATGGACATCCAGTATGCTCAGAGCTGCATATTGACCCCGTGCGACTTCCCCTTCGCGCGCGACGGTATCGCCGCCGAGGCAACCGAGAATGTCGAGACGCTCACGATCAGCGACGTCAATCTCGCCGACCTCAGCTGGGCGCGCGCCGAAGGCACCGTTCGCAACCTCGCCGATCGGCGCTTCGATCTCTACCGGATCGAATGGGACAGCCAGGTCGGCAAGGATCACAGCAAGAGCCGCCCGCGCGCCGAACCGATCGGACCGCACTCGCCCGGCGGAGGCTAGGTCTCACGTCGCCCGGCGTCGGGGCTTTCGATCCGCTCGCGGCCGAAACCCAGGCCGATGATCCGCGCCGGGATGCGCTGCAGTATCGGCAAATACTGAAGCAGGCGCAACTGCCATGGCGGTCGCTGCCGGGTGCTAGTGCCGCTCAACAGCGGCGAGATCAGGCGGTCCTGCGCGGCCTTTTGCAGCGCCTGCATGCGCACCGTTGGCTTCCAGCGCCGCCCCTGCACCTCCTGCAGCAGCGCGTCGAAACTGGCGCCGGCAGCCATCGGCCCGGCGAGCACGTTGGCGGCCGCCACCGCATCCTGGATCGCCAGATTGATCCCTACCCCGCCGATCGGCGACATCGCGTGCGCGGCATCGCCGATGGCGAGCAGCCCGTGGCGGTGCCACCGGGTCAGCCGGTCGAGCGACACGCGCAGCAGCTTGACCTCGTCCCAGTGCGCCAGCGCGGCGATGCCGTGCGCCAGTTCGGGTGCCATGTCGGTCACCGTCGCCTTGAACGCATCGAGACCGCGCGAACGCAGCGCCTGCGCGCCGCCCTTGGCGAACACGAACGCCGCCTGCCAATAATCGCCGCGATCGATGAACACGCCGATCCGGCCGTTTTCGAACACCCCGAAGGTTGCGTTCGCATCGGCGGGGTGCTTGGAAACGCGAAACCAGAACACGTCCATCGGCGCGCCAATCGTTTCGAGCGGCAGCGCCGCCGCTGTGCGGATCACCGAGCCGCGACCGTCGGCGGCTATGACGAGATCGGCCGAGATATCCTCGCCATCGGCAATCTTGACCCCCGTCACCCGCCCCGTCGGCGCGGTCATGATCCCGGTGGCCTCGCAATTCATCCGCAGCGTGAAATTGGGATAGTGCTTCGCCTCCGCCGCGATGAAAGCGAGCAGGTCCCATTGCGGCATCAGTGCGATGTATGGTGCCGGCACGTCGAGATGGCGAAAATCGGCGATCGTCAGCATCTCGCCCATGATCCGCCCGCCGATCGTTTCGAGCCGGTTGTGCGGGACCGCGAGCAGCGATTCGAGCAGGCCGAGCTGGTCGAACAGCTCGAGCGTCGATGGGTGGACGGTGTCGCCGCGAAAATCTCTCAGGAAATCATCGTGTTTTTCGATCACCAGCGTCTCGACACCGGCGCGGGCAAAAAGCAGGCCGGCGAACAACCCCGCTGGTCCGCCCCCGACGATGCAAAGCGGGTAATGACGCGTCATTACCCTTGGCAAATAGCAGCCCTGCTTCCTAAGAGCTATCCATGACGCTCAGCCTCGATAACCATTCCTTCAGCGACGCGCTCGTCATCCTCGGCGCGGCGGGCCTCGTCATCCCCCTGTTCGCGCGGTTCCGCGTGACCCCGGTGATTGGTTTCATCCTCGTCGGCGTGCTCGTCGGCCCACACGGGCTCGGCAGCCTGACCGAACGGGCACCGTGGCTCTATTATATCACCATATCCGACGCCGAGGCGATCGAGCCGTTCGCCGAATTCGGTATCATCCTGCTGCTCTTCTCGATCGGGCTCGAGCTCAGTTTCCGACGATTATGGACGATGCGCCGCCTGGTTTTCGGCGTGGGTGCTGCCGAACTCATCGTCAGCGGCGCGATCATAGCGGTCGGCCTTGCGCTGATGGGGCAAGGCATGGCGGGCGCGATCGGCCTCGGCCTCGCGCTCGCGCTGTCGTCGACCGCGCTGGTCCTGCCGATGGTCGGCACGCGCTCGCCCGTCGGCAAGGCCGCATTCTCGATGCTGTTGTTCGAAGACGTCGCGATCGTCCCGATCATCTTCGCGCTCGGTGTCATGGCGCCCAGCGCAAGCAACGGATGGAGCGATCTTGGCGAGACGGTCCTGCGGGCAGGGATCGCGGTCGTCGGCCTCTATATCGCCGGCAAGTTCCTCATCCCGCGGATGTTCGCGCAGGCCGCACGAACCAAGAGCCCCGAGGTGTTCCTCGCCGCCAGCCTGCTCGTCGTCATCGTGTCGAGCCTGGTGACCGCCGCGGACGGCCTCTCGCCGATCGTCGGTGCGCTGCTCGCGGGACTGCTGATCGCCGAATCGGCCTATGCCGACGAAGTCGAGGCGATGACCGCACCGTTCAAGGGCCTCGCGCTCGGCGTCTTCCTGATCACCGTCGGGATGAGCGTCGACCTCGCCGTCATCGCCGCCAACTGGCAGGTGCTCGGCCTAGCCATCGTCACGGTCATTGTCGTCAAGACGCTCGTCACCAGCGGGCTGTTGCGCCTCGCCGGGGCGCGGATCGGCACCGCCGCCGAGGCCGGCCTGTTGATGTCGAGCCCGTCGGAAACGACGTTGATCGTTCTCGCCGCCGCCGCCCAGGCGCAGTTGATCCTGCCCGAGACCGCGCAGTTCTGGGAAATCGTGACTGCGATCGGCCTCACCATCACGCCGATCCTCGCGCGGATCGGCCATAACGTATCGCGCCGCCTCGAATGGCGCGCCGGCGGCCATGGCGAAACCGCCATCGCGGTCGAAGGCGATCATGTCGTCGTCATCGGTTTTGGCCGAATCGGGCGCGTCGTCGCCGACATGCTGACGCGGCACAACCTCGACTATATCGCAGTCGAAGCCGACATCGACGCGGTCACGGCGGCCAAGCGCGAACATATGCCCGTGTTCTTCGGCGACGTCTCTCGCCCCGCGGTGCTCGACAACCTCAAGCTCGATTCGGCGCGCGCGATCGTCCTGACGATGGACGATCCGGTACAACAGGAGCGCATTACGCGGCTGCTGCGCGCGCGCTATCGCGATATCCCGATCGTCTCGCGTGCACGCGACGCCGACCATGCCGCCCGACTTTACAGCGCGGGCGCGTCCGAAGCCGTTCCCGAAACGCTTGAGAGTTCGCTGCAGCTGTCGGAAGTGCTACTTGTCGATCTCGGCATCGCGGTCGGTCCGGTCATCGCCTCGATCCACGAACGTCGCGCCGAGATGCGCGCCGAGATCCGCGACAAGAGCGGTCTCGATCACGAACCGCGCCTGTCCTCGACCCGGCGCACGCAGCCTGCCTCCGCCGACTAGCGGCCCTCTGGCAAGGCTTGCGGGACCGGCTGCTTGGGCAGTACGGCATCGCTTGCAACGACCATCGACTGTGTCGGCGCGGTCCAGACTGACGACAATGCAACGTCCTTGGGCAGGACGACCAGCGACCAGCCGTCATTGGCGAGGTATTTTTGCGCCAGGCGCTGGATGACCGCCGGTGTCGTCGATTCGGTATCGCTGACATAGCTGCGCAGCGCAGCGAGGTTGCGCGGGTCGCTGCTCGCGCCTTCAAGCTCGTTCATGAAGAACGCGTTGCTCGACGAAGCCCGGTAGATCATTTCCTTGAGCGGCGTGATCGTACGGTTGAGTTCGTCAGCACTGACCGGCGCCTGCATCAGCTCGCGCGCGATATCGCGCGCATGGCCATAGAACGCGTCGACATCCTGCGGACGGACCAGGCTGGCCGCCATGATGTAACCGCCGCCACTGAAATCGCGGGGCCAATTGCTCCCGACCGACGGACTGTAGCTCGCTCCCTGCGCGGCACGCAGCCGGTCGAACAGCCGATCGTTGAATATCTCCGCGAGGACATCGAGCTGGCGCGCTTCGCGGATATCATCGAGTCCCCCGCTCGTCTTCCAGGCGATCACCGCTGCAGCCTGATTGGCATCGCCAGAATGCCGAAGGACGGAGGGCAGAGGGTCGGCCTTTGGAAATGACAGGGGCTTTGCATCCCCCGCCAGAGCCGTCGCGCGCGGCTTGAGCGCCCCGAAGGTCGCGGCCAGAACCTTGTCCTGGTCGACCTTCGAGAGATCGCCGAAGATCATCACCTCAACCGGTCCAGCGGCCAGCTTGGGAGCCCAGAACCGGCGAAATGCCTTGGGGGTCAAGCGATCGACCTGCGAGCGGTCTGGGGATGCGAAGCGAAGGTCGCCGGGATGAAGCTCGCTTGCCATAAACCGGTCGAGCACCGCCGAAGGCGACCCGGTCGAAGAGTCGAATGCGGTCAGTTCGACGACGCGCGCGCGCTTGACTGGATCCGTGTCCCAGCCGGGGTGATCGAGCTTGGCGGCGATCAAGCGCAACTGATCGGCGAAGTCGGCCGAATTGGTCTCGGCACTGAATTCGAACGCGCCATCGGTGACGTCGAATCCCATTCCCAGCAGGCGGCCGGTCATCAGGGTTTCCAAGTCGCGCAGATCGAGCTGGCCGATGCCGCTCTGAACGAGCGCCAAACCGCCGGTCCACAGCAGGTTCGGCTCGGTCGGCGACATCGCGCGACGGCCGCCGCCAAAGCGGACGCGGACGCGAATCTTGTCGGGTTCGACATCGTTGTCGAAAACGAGCGCCGAGACGCCGTTCGAAAGCTTGAGCGTCTGCAGATTAAGAACGGGAATGTTCGACCGCTCGACGATCCGGCCAACGCGTCCGAGCGCCGGCAAATCGTCTATTGTCACATTTCGCGAAGCGCTCCGCGCGCTGCCATCGGCAGCGACCGGTTCGGTCACGAGCTTAGCAAGCCGCGCTTCGACACCGGGCTCGGGCGGCGTCGTCTGCGACACGAACGCTCGCACGACACGGCCCGAGAACAGCTTCCGGATCACTTCGAGCATGTGATGCGGTGTCGCCAGCGGACGGCTCGACCTAAACATCACGCGATGATTAACGGGGTCGGATACGGTCTCGCCGATATCGATCGAATCCAGGAGATCATCGACCAGTTCGGTGCCGGGCTGATTTTGTGCGTTTTCCACCTCGCGCGTCATCAACACGTCCATCTCGTCATATTCACGGTCGATTTCGGCCTGGCTCGGCGGGTTGGCGAGCGCATCCGCGATCACGCCGCGGACGTCCTTGAGTGCCGGCGCCCAATCCGTCGCCGGGGCAGGCAAGATACTGACCGACGTGACCTTCGCCGAGCGGCTGACCGAGTCTTCGTTAACCTGGGCGAGGACATAGCTGCCGCCCGCGCGGGCGCGCTGCTCGAGACGGCGGTTGACGATCCTAAGCGCGATAAAGTCATGATAGAGCGTCTGTGTATAGGCGATGCTATCGGTCACCGGACGCCAGGGCCGCAGGTAATTCAGTGTGACGATATTGGGTTGAGTCGGCTCGCTAATTACCTTTGCAATGGGAAGATCGGGCTTCGGGTCACCGAAGTCGGGTGAGGTCGGCCGGGCGCCGATCGCCTTCCAGTCGCCGAAATGTTTGGCGATGAGCCGGGCGAAGACGGCAGGATCTCCGTCACCCGCGATCGCGATGATTGCGGTGTCGGGGCGATACCAGCGCTGATGGAACGCCGCGAGGCTCGCGGGAGTCGCAGCAGCGAGGCTCTGCTCGGTCCCGATCGGCACGCGATCGGCAAGCAGCTGGCCGGCGAAGACGTGCTCGTGGATCGCGTCGCTGACGCGCGCCTGGGGTCCGGCGCTTTCGCGCAATTCGGACAAGACCACGCCGCGTTCGCTGTCGATCGTCTTCGCGTCGAGATTGGGCGCTTCGATCATCGCGGCCAGTGTCTTCATCCCTTCATCGAGCCCCGCAGCGGTCGCACTCGGCAGATCGAGTTTGTAAACGGTCGAGGTAGGGGTCGTGCTGGCATTGGTGTCGCTGCCGAACGCCGCTCCCAACCGTTGCCAGATCCGCTTTGTGTCGCCATCGCCGAGGAGACGCGATCCGCGAAAGCTGAGATGCTCGAGAAAGTGGGCGAACCCGCGCTCCGAATCGCGTTCCATCAGCGAGCCGGCATCAATCCGTACCCGAATCGAGACCTGCCCCGGTGGCGACCCGTTGTTGCGCACCGCATATCGCAGTCCGTTCGCCAGCGTTCCAAACTGCCATCCCGCATCACGCGGGATATCGGTCCCGGCGTAGAGCCAGTCATCTTGGGACGACAGCGAGGGAGTAGGGGCAACCTCTGCGCTCTGTTGCGCATAGGCCGGCGCCATCGGTGCCACGGCTGCAAGCGGAAGTCCCGCGAGCAAGGCAAGCGAAATGGTGAAGCGAAAAGGTTGGAAGTTCATCGCGCGGCTATAGGATGCCGCGCCTGTCGTTGCGATGAATTAATCTCGACGCGCGGGCACACGCGCAGTGTCGGCTCAACGCAAAAAGGGCAAAAAAAACCCCCGCCGAAGCGAGGGTTTTTTTCAAAAGCTTTACAGCCGGATCAGGGGCTGGTGGGCGAATCGTCGCTGCCGTCAGCCGCGATGATGATTGCCGTGATGATCGCCGCGATGGCCAGAATAGCGATGATCGTGCCGCCAGCGCCGCCACGGAGATCGCTCTCGTTGGTGGTCTGTGCTGCCGTACGCGCCTGGGCATAGTCAGCTGCCGTGATACCCTTAGCCGACTGAGCGGCACTAGCTGCGACAGGCGAAACTGCCAGCGCGACGCCAGCTGCTACGAGCGAGGCTTTCTTAAAGACATTCATATATATTCTCCATCTCACTGGCTTACCCAATCGAATCTGTGCCCGACCGAGTCTTAATCCCTATTCTTCATCGCCTTGGTATATCTTTGATGTTCGGACCGCAACCCCCGAGTACATCAAAATTTTCCGCAGCCTGAGGTTCCCACCCCACCTGTTGCATTAACAACACTTATCACAACACGCGCCGGATCGAAAGGTTCCTGATGCCGTTGTCGATCCGTCATGGCCAGTTAGCGTTACCGATGGGTTAATCGCCAGTCCGGTTGAGGCCATCAGCCCTTCCCGCGCGATACATCGCTTATGGGGATGCGCGTGACCGGGTAACCGCAGCCTTCGGGGATGCAAAGCCACGTTTCGCCCGCCTCTTCAATAACGGTCGGCGTAATCGTCGGTATGCCATATAGTTGACTGTCGGCGACCGCTGCAGGGAAGTCAGCCAAGGATGCCAGCCGTTCGAGATTGCGCTCGGTCGGGAAGATCGCCGACCGGTGGCCGCTTCGCACCGAGTCGAGGACTCTCTCCGCAGAAGCCCAGAATGCTAGGTTATTCTCGGTGCCATCCGATACAACGCCCTCACCGTCACCGTTAAGACCGGCGAGATAGAAGCGCGTGTCGAACGCGCGATGATCGCGAAAGCGCGGATCCCATCGGGCAAACGGCGCGAGGCGATCGAGATCGAGCGCGGAGCTGGCGCCATCAAGCCAGTCGCCGAGCGAACGGCCCTCGAGCAGTTCGCCGCGCAAGTCCTCGGCGAGCCGGTCAGGGCGATCGCGCAAGCCGATCAGCAACCCGGTTTCCTCTACCGTCTCGCGGATCGCGGCGACTCGTGCGGCGGCATCGTCGGGTTCAAGATGCTGTCCGAAGCGGAGACCGAGCGCATGGTCAACGCGATCCACGCGGCCACCGGGGAAGACGACCGCACCCGGCGCGAACCGCATGGCCTTCGATCGTTCGACGAACAGCAGTTCGGGGTGGCCGCGATCATCGGAGCCGCCGAAGATAACAAGAGTCGCGGCGGGGATCCCCGACTTGGCCGAATCGACAGGGAACAGGCTTTCCGCCTCGGCAGGTACGCTGGGTTGCTTCATGGAGGCGTGATAGCGGGGATGCGGGTCGCTGTCATTTGCAGCGGGCAGCCTTCGCTCCGGCTGCATGTCGACCTTGGTAACACCCCAGCCTCTTGGGCAGGCTTGCCGGCCGAAGCTCCCGAAGAGAGCGAAGGCTGGTGGAGCCGAGGGGAATCGAACCCCTGACCTCGTCATTGCGAACGACGCGCTCTCCCAACTGAGCTACGGCCCCACTGCGCGTGGCTATAATAATCCGCTGCACGGGTGGCAACGCTGTTTTCCCGGTCGCCGCGACCTTCGACAATGCGCTTTAGCTTTGGGTCAAGAGCGCCTAGGTTGCGTTTCGAAACTCACATTATGGAGAATGATATGCCCCGCACCTGGCACCTCGCATCACGTCCCGACGGCATGCCGACCGCCGCAAATTTCGAGCTCAAGGACATCGCCGACCAGCCGCTCGGCGACAACCAGCTCCGCGTCAAAAACCGCTGGCTGTCGGTCGACCCCTATATGCGCGGCCGGATGAACGACGTGAAAAGCTATGTTCCGCCGTTCCAGATCGGCGAACCAATGACGGGCGGCGCGATCGGCGAAGTGGTCGAGAGCAACCTGGCCGGATTCGAAGCCGGCGACCTTATCCTCCATATGGCGGGCTGGCGCGAAGGCGGCGTGATCGGCGCCGAGGCCATGCCACACAAGCTGCCCAAGCCGATGCTCGATGCCGGCATCAGCCCGCAGACTTTTCTCCACAATCTCGGCCTGACCGGCGCGACCGCGTGGTTCGGCCTGCTCAAGGTCGCCGAAGCCAAGGAAGGCGAAACGGTCTTCGTGTCGGCAGCTGGCGGCGCGGTCGGGTCGGCGGTCGTCCAGATTGCCAAGGCCAAGGGCATGACCGTGATCGGTTCGGCCGGCGGCGCCGACAAATGTGCCTGGGTCAAGGAGATCGGCGCCGACGCCTGCGTCGATTACAAGGCCGGCAACCTGCTCAAGCAGCTGTCCGCCGCAGCCCCCAAGGGGATCGACGTCTATTTCGACAATGTCGGCGGCGATCATCTTGACGCTGCCTTTGCCCTCGCACGCGATTATGCGCGCTTTGCGATCTGCGGCATGATTGACGTCTACAACAACGGCAAGCCGCAGGAGATGAAATATCTCGTTCGGACGATCCCCGCGCGGATCCGCATGCAAGGTTTCATATACACCGACTATCTGGCGCAGATGGACCAGTTCTACGCCGACATGGGCGCGTTGATCGCCAGCGGAAAAGTCCAGGCGCGCGAAACCGTGCGCGAAGGCATCGAAGCGATGCCCGACGCGTTTCTCGGCCTCTTTTCGGGCGAGAACACCGGCAAGATGCTCGTCAAACTCTAACGCGTTGCACGCCGTCGAGCCGCGATTGAGCGGCCCGGCGGCGGCATTGCCGGTTGCCTATCGGTTGAGTTCGAAGCCGAGGAAGCTTGGCACCGGGCCGTTCCAGGCACCGTCTTCGCTGGTACCGTCGGTCTGCGCGATCGGGGCGGGCTTGGCCGCGCGATCATCGGACCGCTTGCCAGCCTCGCGGGCGGGCTTGGCCGCGCGTGCGGGCTTTTCGGCAGGCTTCTCGGCATGCGCGGCTTCGGGTGCCTTGGACTCGACCTTTGTCTCGCGCTTGGCCTCGGGAGCCGGCTTGAACTGACGCGCGGGTGCAGCAAGGCGAACCTCGTCGCGCTCGCTGTCGCGTTTTGCGGCGGGAGGCGCACTCTTTGCGGGCTTTGCCTCGGCGGGTTGCGGCTTCGCATCCGCAGTAGCTTCGACGGGCGCATTGCTGGTGCCGCCGTCACCCTCGCCGAGATAGTCGACCTTGTAGCCGACCAGTTTCTGGATGTTGTCGATCGCCTCTTCGTCGGCGGGCGTCACGAAGGTGTACGCCACGCCGCTCGCCCCGGCCCGACCGGTGCGGCCGATGCGGTGGACATAATCGTCGGGATGCCACGGCGCGTCATAGTTGAAGACGTGGCTGACGCCCTTGATGTCGAGCCCGCGCGCGGCGACGTCGGAGGCGACTAGCAGGTTGATCGCGCCCGACTTGAACGCGTCGAGTTCGGCGATCCGCGTGCCCTGGTCGATATCGCCGTGAATCTCGCCCGACTTGAAGCCCGACTGCTTGAGGCTCTTGTTGAGATCACGCACCGTCGTCTTGCGGTTGCAGAAAATGATCGCGGTCGAGACCTTCTCGTCACGCAACAGCTTGATCAGCGTGTCGCGCTTGCCCCGCGCACTCGTCTTGATCAGCCGCTGGGTGATATTGACGTTGGCGGTCGCAGGGCGTGCGACCTCGATATATTTGGGGTTGGTCAGGAACTTGTCGGCAAGTTTCTTGATCGGCGGCGGCATCGTTGCCGAAAACAGCAGCGTCTGCCGATTGGCAGGAAGCTTGGTGCAGATGCTTTCGATATCGGGGATGAAGCCCATGTCGAGCATGCGGTCGGCTTCGTCGATGACGAGCAGGCTGCAGCCGTTGAGCATGATCTTGCCGCGTTCGAACAGGTCCATCAATCGGCCCGGCGTGGCGATCAGGACGTCGACGCCCTTTTCGAGCGCCTTGATCTGATCGCCCATCGATACGCCACCGATCAGCAGCGCCATCGAGAGCTTGTGGTATTTGCCATATTTCTCGAAATTCTCGGCGACCTGCGCGGCGAGTTCGCGCGTCGGCTCGAGGATCAGGCTGCGCGGCATGCGTGCGCGGCTGCGCCCTTCGGCGAGGATATCGATCATCGGCAAGACGAACGAGGCGGTCTTGCCGGTGCCCGTCTGGGCGATGCCGATGATGTCCTTCATCATCAGGACGGGAGAGATCGCCTGCTGCTGGATCGGGGTTGGCGTGTCGTAACCCGCCTCGGTTACGGCGCGGAGAGTCTCTGCAGACAGGCCAAGATCGGCGAATTTCATCGAGTTACTTTGCTCTTTCGAAAATAGGAGGCGGGATTGCAGGCGAGGCTTAGCTATCTGCCCGCCCGCGATACTGCGCATGCGTCGGCCTTGTCGCCGCAGCGGCCGAATGTCAAGGAAAGCGGCCTTCGCGGCGGCGGCGCACCGGGTCCCCGGCTGGGCCGAATGGTCAGTCGCGAAGCGCCACCGGGACCATCAGACGGAACTCGTCGATTTCGCAGCGCGCACCCGAGCGTGCCTGGATAACGTCGCGATCGGCGCAGATCATGCCGTCGGCTGTCCGTTCGACATAGAAGCCCGAATAAAAATCGAGCGTCCGGCAATTCTCGTCGAGCCGCGCGCGCAGACGCTGGCGTTCCTCAGTCAGCAGGTCGATCGAATCGTCGCGCGTGACCTGGACGCCCCGCAGGCTGCTGATACGCAGACACTTTGGCGCCTTCGCCTCGCGCCACACGATTGTCGGCCCGGGATGCTGTTGCTGTTCGTTGGGACTCGACGGCCGAAAGGTGCTGGCGCGCGATCGCGCGGGGATCCGGATGATGACGCGTTGTTCGATGATGACCTGCTGCCATTCGGTGCGGTCCTCGGGGAGCATCGCGCTCAGCGTTTGCTGGGTGGTCGGAACGTCGGGAACAGATTCCTCGCCCGTGACGGCAGTCGCAGCACCCGGCGACAACAGCATCAACGGCAAGGCAAACAGGCTCGACAGTGACGATATCCCTCAACTGAGGCTCCCGACCGGAGCGAACGATCGGTGCCTAGGCAGAGCCTATTGAACCGAGCATGAACTTACCATCGCCCGATTGTGTGACCGATCGTTACGGCGCAGGCCTTGCGATCCGGTGCAAGCCCCAATAAAGCGACCCACTTTGGGGCCCCGCCTCGTTCCCTGCAATTATCCCAATACCGGAGTCAATGTCATGGCCGATGCGCCCAATCCCCAGCTGCCGATGCTGTATACCGACCTTTTGCCGCTTTCGAGCAAGGATCATGCGGACTGGAAGGTTCGTCCGGTCGATGATGCCAAATTCATCATCAACCAGAACGCGATGCCGATTACGACCGACGAATTCATTCCCGCGGCGCGCTTTTACCCGATCGTCTTTTCGCAGGGCGACAATCCGGTGCCGCTCGCACTGATGGGCCTCAACGAAGGCGTCAACACGGCGGTCGACGACGACGGCAAGCTGCGTGCCCCGGTTTACGTCCCCGCCTATATCCGGCGCTATCCCTTCCTGTTCGCGCGGCTGAACCCCAATTCGGACGAGATGTCGTTGTGCTTCGATCCGACATCGAAGGCGATCGGCAAGTTCAAGGACGGCGACAAGCTGTTCGAGAATGGCGAGCAGTCCGAAGCGTTGAAGCAGATCATCACCTTCTGCCAGCAGTTCGAGGAAGCGGGCGTGCGGACGCAGGCTTTCATGAAGGAACTGAAAGATCTCGGTCTGCTGATGGAGGGCGAGGTATCGATCCAGCAGCCGGGCAACGACACGCCGTTCATCTATCGCGGCTTCCAGATGGTCGACGAAGAGAAGTTGCGCGACATGCGCGGCGACGCGCTCCGCAAGATCTCGCAGAACGGTATCCTGCCGCTGCTGTACGCGCATCTCTTCTCGCTCCAGATGATGCGCGAGATCTTCGCTCAGCAGGTTGCCCTGGGTAAAATGCCGCAGGTTTCCGAAGCTCCGATACCAACCAAAGGCTGATATACAATGGCGATCACCTATCAAAGCACTGCCACCGCTCGCTACAATCGCGTGGCGATCTGGTTTCACTGGATCCTGGCAGCGTTGGTGATCGCCAATATCGCTATCGCCGAACTCACCGAGGATGCGTCTCGCGCGGTGCGCGGCGAATGGATGGGCACCCACAAGGCAATCGGAATCACCGTTCTCGTCCTGACCCTCGGTCGCCTCGCGTGGCGACTTGCGCACACGCCGCCGCCGCAACCGACCACGATGAAGCGCTGGGAGGTCATGCTCAGCAAGACGCTCCACGGTATCTTCTATTTCCTCCTGTTGGCGCTGCCACTGACCGGCTGGATTTTCACCTCGACGCACGGCAGGCCGGTCGACTTCTTCGGCCTGTTTGCCATCCCCGCGCTGCCCGTCGGCAGCAGCAAGGATCTGCACGAACAGTTTGAAGCCGTTCACAAGTTGCTCGGCAGCGCGATGCTTTACCTTGCGATCCTGCACATATTGGCGGCGCTCAAACACCAGTTCATCGACCGCGATGGGCTGATCGGACGACTCAATCCCTTTGCCGCTCGAGCCTAGCTACTGCTCCGGAAGCGGGGGTTCGCCGATCGCATATTATGGTGCGTTAATATCTTGAAGCCCGAAGGTTAATCCCTACATCGGAAAGTGCGGCTACCGGTTCTCCCCCTTTTCCGGTTGGTCGCATGGATGCCCGTCGAAGCGGCTTGCCGCTGAGAGGGTTCTCATCCCTGGACCCTGGCCACCTCGTACATTCAGTACGAGGTGGTTTTTTATGGGCTATTCGGCGGCCTCGAGCGACGCAGCACCACCAGCT